>JAJRXE010000518.1 GCA_024276455.1 Calditrichota bacterium | reverse complement strand
CCCGTAACCATGGGAAGTCCCGTTGTAATCCACCGACACCAGCTTGTACCAGTAAGTTTTTCCGGAAACCACCCATTGATCTTCAAAACGGTAATCGTGCGGTCGGGTGGAATTACCCGCCCCGCGCAAGCCGGGATGGTTTCGAAAAGAGGCCAGCTCGAAAAAATTCTCCTGCTCTTCCTCGCGGCGTAAAATCACAAACCCCTGGTTCTCAATTTCCGCCTGGGTCACCCACTCCAGCACCACCATCCCGTTGCGAAAGGAGGCCGTGAATCGATTCAACTGCACCGGCAACGCCTGGTCAGGGTTGGAGATGGGACGCCCCAGCACCCAATCCAGCGCCGTCCAAAGAAACGGCCAATCGCTTCCCTGGTCGTCCAGTTCCTGAGCAAAGTCCGTTCCGTCGCGATCGTCGTCTTCCTCAATCTCCGGGTGAGGCCCCATGAGCAGTACTCGGCCGTTTCCATAGGTAAAATTAATGATGCCGGGCTTGTCAAAATACGCCGCCCAGGTAGCCACCGTGTCGATGCTGACCCCGGCGTGCGGAACGTAATGTGGTCCCCCGTAGTACAGCATGACTTCACTGGCCGGTTCGTACTGGTTAATGGGGTTCTCCGGATTCATGTTCAGGGTGGTCATCACATAATCCGGCCAGGGGGCAATCTCGTCGATGGCGCCGATGGCTACCCCATCGAACAAATCCAGCGGGTAATCGTACCACTCACCCTCCCAGAAAATTGAATCGGAAGCAAAATAAGTTCCCGCACAATTTCCAATGTACGCCCCTCCGCTACTCACCAAATCCCGAATGTGCTGCAGGCCGTTGGCGTCGATGGACAATTTGTAATAATAGGCATCGCCGCCGGGAAAGTAAATTCCCTGGTAATAATCCCGCAAGACCACGGTATTCACATCCTCCGGGAAGACCCGTTCGTGCGTAATGCCTTTCCAGTCCAGAAAATTCTCAAAGGCAATAATGCCATCGCTCCAGGCGCCCGGACCAACGTAAACGGCAATTTCCGCTCCCTGCACTCCCCAACTCGACTTTATCATTAAAAAAAACAGAATTCCCAGCCATTGAAAAACTACCAAGCGTTTCATCGAAAAATCTTCCCTTTTGTTTATTTCCTCCTGCGGACCTCCCATAATTAACGAATCCTTTAATTCTAAAAGGTAGATTGAACAGAAAAGAATGTCAAGTAATTATCTATTGAAAAAACAAAATATTATGTGAGAAAAAATTCCCATTTTCAATCAAAAAATATTATATTTGGCAAACAAAGGTGCGGTTCGGAGTAAAGAAAAAAAAGGAACAAAAATCCGGTGGCGCCTAAAATTCCCAAAGACCTGCAGTTTTACAAATTTTGTGGCTACGGATTTTTCAAGAATCTGCGCTTTTTCGACCCTTTCATCATGCTGTTTTTCCGGGAGGTGGGGCTCAGCTTCCTGCAAATCGGGTTGCTGTTCTCCATCCGGGAAGTCAGCATTAATCTGCTGGAAATTCCCACCGGAATAGCGGCCGACCTGGTGGGTCGGCGTCGAGCCATGATTATCTCTTTTTCCTCTTACCTGCTGTCCTTTTCCTTTTTTTACTTCCTGGGCACCAATTTCTGGCTCTGCGCGGTGGGCATGGTGCTTTACGCGGTGGGCGAAACGTTCCGCAGCGGCACCCACAAAGCCATGATCCTGGAGTATCTAAAAATTAAAAACCTGGAACACCTGCGGGTGGATTATTACGGACGCACCCGCTCCTGTTCCCAGCTCGGTTCGGCCCTCTCTTCCCTCATTGCCGCCCTGCTGGTGTTTCATTCCGGCTCCTACCGCATTGTTTTCTTGGCGTCCCTGGTGCCCTATGTACTCGATTTATTGCTCCTGCTTTCTTACCCCCGCTACCTGGACGGGGAAATCCGCCACCGCTCCCCAACGTTGCGAGATTTCTGGAATTTCACCCGGGAAAGTTTTCAAGAAATCTGGCGGAATCGCCGCCTGTTCAAAACGCTGCTCAACTCTTCTCTCATTTCCTCCTCCTTTAAGGTGAGCAAAGACTACCTCCAACCCGTGCTCAAAAGCTGGGCGGTGGCTCTGCCGGTGCTCCTTTCTCTTTCCGGCAATCAACGCACCGCCATTCTGGTTGGCGCCGTCTATTTTCTGATTTACCTGATGACTTCGCAAGCGAGTCGCAATGCCGGTCGGGTGCAGCGGCTGGTGGGAAACTCGGCTGCGGCGCTCAATACCAACTATTTGCTGAACACCTTCATTTACCTCCTGGCCGGTCTGGGATTCTTTCTGAAGATTTACCCCCTGGTCATTCTGGCCTTTCTGGGAATTTTCCTGATTCAAAATTTTCAGAAACCCATCATGGTGGGCTATGTGGGCGAGGTTACCGATAGTAAACGCATGGCCACTGTGCTTTCGGTGGAAAATCAGAGCCGTGCCATAGCCATTGCCCTGTTTGCCCCAATAATCGGGTTCCTGGCCGACCGGTTCACCGTGGGGGGCGGATTAATCGGTTACGGACTGATCTTACTGCTGCTTTTCCCCCTGGCAAAAATAAGATAGTCCCTGCAATCGGAAAATTCTGCAGATCTTCGGCCTGGCCTCGCAAATACCACGGAAAGTTTTTTCTTCTCTTAAGAGGGAAAAATAAAAAGGGATTATTTGGGGCAAGTCGATAAGCCGAATTCTGTCCCCCTGCACCGGTTTGGGGTTAAGGGAATTGAACAGGCGTTTACCTGCCTGGGGATCATCAAGAGGCTTTATTCTTCACCAATTTATTACCTTAACCTCAAACCGGTGCAGGGGTGGCGGTCATTTATCTAATGCGGCCTACCCGCTCCGCCCCCCGTTGCCGGGTATCGGGCGGGCCACCCTTTCTGGGCGGAGCCTATTTGGCCTTGCTCCGGATGGGGTTTGTCCGGCTCGGGTGTTACCACAAGGCCTACGCCTCTGCCCGCTCGGGCACCGACCGGTGGGCTCTTACCCCGCCATTTCACCCTTATCCGGCTATTGCCGGACGGTATGGTTTCTGTGACACTTTCCGTCCTGCCAGGCTTTCGCCTGCCAGGCCCTGGATTTTCTCCAGGCATCCTGCCCTGCGGAGTTCGGACTTTCCTCCCAGCACGCAAGGTGTGGGCGACCGCCTGACCGACCCCGAATAATCCCCTTTAATGTTCTTCATCTATCCATACTAAAATGCGACCGCAATGTTCACAGGTGTACAGGCGGTGCATTTCACGAATCTCAATAATTTTCTGGGGAGGAATTGCCGAAAAACACCCCCCGCACGAATTGCGCCGAATCGGAACCACTGCCAGACCATTCTTCGCCTGGCGAATTCGTTCGTACTGGCGAATATAGCGGGGGTCGATTTCCCGCACAATCTTCTCCCGCTCGTGTTTTAAACGCGTTTCCTGTTCTTTTGTTTGCTCTTCAATCTCTTTTAGTTCCTGTTCGTACTCCGCCAACTGTTTTTCAATTTCGGCGATCTCTGCCGTCACTTCTTCCAACAACTGCAACGTTTCAGTTTCTTCCTCCAGAGATTGATCAATTTTTTTCTTTAATTCTTCAATTTCGTTCTTTTTAGTATCTATCTCCAGAGAAATCGCGTCGTACTCGCGATTGGTCTTCACCTGATACAATTTGTCTTCGTATTCTTTTAACTTCTCTTTTCCCGCCGCGATTTCATTTTCGAACATGCGCCGATCGGCTGCCAGACTTTCCAATCGTTCTTCATAATGCTCCTTGCGTTCCTGTTTTTCCTTTAATTGAATCCGGGTCTCCTCAATGGCGATTGGCAAGTCGCCTTTCTGCAATTGTAACTCGTCGAACTGCGTGTCGATCCGTTGTAGCTCAATCAGGTGTTTTAAAATATTCTCCAATTTTACCCTCCTATCAGCTTTAAAATCCAAAAAAAAATGCACTCATACTTTTTGAGTGCATTTTTTTAAATCATTTTCCAAAATTTTTGTGAATCACAAACCCTCAACGAAATCCTCCTTTCTTTAGTGGGCCCACCAGGACTCGAACCTGGGACCAGTCGATTATGAGTCGACTGCTCTAACCAACTGAGCTATGGGCCCAAACAAACCTCGTAAATTTAGATTTTAAATCTTGTGAAATCAAGGTGTTTTTAAACACACGGAAGCCCCCGGAACGGAGCCAGAAAAATAATTTTTTCTTGTTTTAAAAGGATTTTTTTTTATTTTCCATGTGCAGCTAATCAGAGAAAAAGGAGGAGAACAAAATGGCTTATATGATCACCGAAGATTGCATCGCCTGCGACGCTTGCCGTCCGGAATGCCCCGTTGATGCAATTAGCGAAGGGGATCCCATTTACATCATCGATCCCAACCTTTGCGTGGAATGCGAGGGATATCATGACGAGCCGCAGTGTGCTTCTGTGTGTCCGGTGGATGCGTGTGTTCCCGATCCCAATCATCCCAAAAAGTAAACTTGTATTCGCCAATTTTGTTAATTTAAAAAGCGCCCGTTTGCGGCGCTTTTTTGTTCTAAACACCTTTAAGAAAAGAGGAAAATATGGCGTCGCGGTTAACCATTTTTAAAGAATTGTGGCAATATATGAAGCACCGAAAAAAGTGGTGGCTGGGCCCTATTATTATCTTCTTAATCCTGTTGGGAATCTTCATCGTGCTGGTCGAAGGGTCCGCTCTGGCGCCGTTTATTTACACCCTGTTTTAATTCCACCTACTGCTTGCGTCCCAGAATTCGGTCGGCAATATTGCGCATAATGTGCCCGGCAATCTCCGGATTCTCTTTCAAACGGCGGGTGGAATACGCAAACCATTCTTTTCCGAAAGGAACGTACACCCGCAAGCGATGTCCTGCGTTCACCAGAATTCGCCTGAGCTCATGATCGACCCCCAGCAGCATCTGAAATTCGTACTGATCCTTTTTCAACCCCAATTCCTCAATCAATTTCAACGCATACCAGACTAGCTTCTCATCGTGGGTAGCAATACCAACGTAACACCCGTTGGAAAGCAATTTCTTGAGGGCGTAATTGTAATTGTAATTGATAATCTCTTTGTCTTTGTAGGCAATCACCCGCGGTTCGCGGTAAATTCCCTTACATAGACGAAGATTGGGTTTCACCGGCAGTAATCGATTAATATCGCTGATGGTTCGACGCAAATAGGATTGCAGGACGGTTCCCACGTTGCCATATTCTTTCTGTAAACGGAGATAGATATCCAGGGTGTCATCGGTGGTCGAGGAGTCTTCCATATCGATGCGCACAAAATTGTTGTATTTTTTAGCTTCTTCAATCAGGGTTTTAATGTTCTGGTAGCAAAACTCCTTGTCCAGATGCAGCCCCATGTGGGTAGGTTTTACGGAAATATTGGCATCCAACTTTTCTTCGTGAATCACCCTCAAGGTACGTTTGTATTCCTCCACAGCCGCCAGGGAATCTTCCTTGCGCTTCACCTCTTCGCCCAGAACATCGATGGTTGCACACATTCCCTGAGCCATTAAGTCCTTTACGGTTTGAACTGCATCTTCCAGAAACTCGCCGGCTATGTAATTTTTAGAGAAAAAGCCTACAATTGGTTTGGGAACGTAAGGGAGCGTTGCCGCCACCAAGCTATTAAACCAGCCCATATTGCCTCCTTGTTCATCTCAAAAAGCATTAGATTTCAAAAGAATATAATCCTTTTCACAAATTTTGTCAATTATTTAAAAAATTGCATTAAAATGGGATTTTGTAACCGTTTCGAGTTTGAAATCTTAAATACTTTGTTCACAAAGCAGGAAATAAAAATGGCGGTGTGCACCACACCGCCAGCGGATTTAAACTTTTTAACCATCAGGCGTACAAACCGCGGAGCTCGGCTGCTTTGGTCACCCGACCAATGGCTAGAATGAACGCGCCGATCCGCATGTTCACCTGGTACTTTTTCGACGTTTCCAGCACCTCGTCAAAGGCTTTCACCATAATGCGTTCCAGATCTTCGTTGACCCGTTCTTTTGTCCAATAATACCCCATGCGGTTTTGGACCCACTCCAGATAGGATACGGTTACCCCACCCGCATTGCAAAGAATGTCGGGAATAATAAAGACATTCTTCTTTTCCAGGATTTCATCCGCCTCGGGAGTTACCGGACCATTGGCGCATTCGGCAATTAATTTGGCCTTCACGTTGGGGGCGTTGGCTTCGGTAATTTGATTTTCCAGCGCCGCCGGAATCAGAATATCCACGTCCAGTTCCAGTAACTTCATGGGATCGTCCATTTTTTCGACCCGGGTATTTTTTTCCAGCCCTTCCAGGGTCCAGACCTCATTCTGCCGGCAGGTTTCCAGCGCCGCGTCAATGTCGATTCCCTCGGGATTGTAATAAGCGCCCGAAATATCGGAAATGGCCACAATGATGGCGCCGTCTTCGCTGAGCAGTTTCGCCGCATGCGAGCCGGCATTCCCGAACCCCTGGATGGCCACTTTGGCACCCTTTAATCCGAATCCAAGGTGGTCAACCGCTTCGCGCACACAATACACCATTCCCTGCGCGGTGGCTTCGGTTCGCCCCTCCGAACCACCCAATTCCAGCGGTTTGCCGGTAATTACCGCCGGAATGAACCGTTTTTTGTGCATGGAGTAGGTATCGAACATCCAAGACATGATCTGCGGGTTGGTATTCACATCCGGAGCCGGAACGTCCTGATCGGGACCGAACATGTCGGACAATTCCGCAAAATAGCGGCGCGCCAGGTTTTGCAATTCCGTGCGCGACAGTTTGGACGGATCGCAAACCACTCCTCCTTTTCCGCCACCAAAGGGCACACCCACCACGGCGCATTTGTAAGTCATCCAGAAAGCCAGCGCTTTCACCTCTTCTACCGTTACCTCCGGATGAAAACGAATTCCGCCCTTGGCCGGTCCCCGAATAATACTATGTTGCACCCGGAATCCTTTGAAGATGCGAATAGACCCGTCATCCATCTGAACCGGCAAATTCACTTCGGTAATTCGACGCGGCTCCTTGATCATGGCAATCTGATTCTCGTCCAGCTGAAGAATCTCAGCCGCCTTATCGAACTGCTTCAGGGCATTCTCAAATGGATTAATCTGTTTTAAAAAACTCATCGTTCCTCCAACCTGATTTTAATGGTTAAATTGCGATTAACAAATTTAAAGACGGATTACCGTTACAAACCTGATGCCAACCCGTCGTCAGGAATTTCTCGAAAAAATTTTTCACTCCCCAACCTCAAAACAACTCGATCGCGAAATTTCCAAGAGACAGGCAGGCTCCAAATTAAGAAATTATTTATTTTAGTAAAAACAAGATTTTATTTTACCCGTCTTTTCCGTCTCCCCGAGCCGCTTCTTACTTCCGTTACCCGGTCACCTTCTCCCGAAAGTGAGGAACGGATTCCCCCCTTTGTCATCTCCAGCTCACCAGGTAAACTTAACAAATTCGAGATTTTTCTCAATATTGAGAATATTTTCGCATATCTGGTTAAAAGAACCGGTGGTTGGAAAGTTTTTTTCGCCTTCCGGACTTCCGAATAAATTCTTCTTTTATTCACTAAAAGAGAAAAATATATTAGGAAATAGCGGTCAGATACGGGATTGCAAACCGGTTTTTATTTTCTGCTGGTCCCGACCGGAACCGAGAAAGACCGCTCGGCAAATTGAGGCATTAATTTTGCATTAAATGTTAACCATTTTTTAGCTTGGGAGGCTAAAATGACGATTGAGGAAAGATTAGAGAAACTGTTTCAGATGCGCCAACAGGCCCGCCTGGGCGGGGGCGAAAAGCGGATCGAAAAAATGCACCAGGCCGGTAAATTAACCGCCCGAGAACGGCTGGAAATTTTACTGGACGAAGGCAGTTTCGAAGAGTTCGATATGTTTAAGGAGCACCGCTGCAACGACTTTGGCATGGACAAGAAAAAAATTTTGGGAGACGGGGTGGTAACCGGTCACGGAACTATCGACGGACGCCTGGTGTTTGTGTTTGCCCAGGATTTCACGGTATTCGGGGGATCGCTCTCGGAAACGTACGCCGAAAAAATTGTGAAGATCATGGACATGGCGGCGAAAAACGGCGCGCCGGTAATCGGACTCAACGATTCCGGTGGGGCGCGCATTCAGGAGGGGATCGAAAGTCTGGCCGGTTATGCCGACATTTTTTTGCGCAACGTCCTGTATTCCGGAGTCATTCCGCAGCTCTCCGCCATTATGGGTCCCTGCGCTGGCGGAGCCGTTTACTCCCCTGCGTTAACCGATTTTACCGTCATGGTGCAAAACACCAGCTACATGTTTCTAACCGGTCCCAAGGTGGTGAAAGCCGTGACCAAGGAAGATGTTTCGGTAGAAGAACTGGGTGGGGCCATGGTACACAACCGGAAAAGCGGCGTCGCCCACTTTGCCGCCCAGAACGACGAAGAAGCCCTGTTGTTACTGCGCAAGCTGCTTAGTTACATTCCTCAAAACAACATGGAAACCCCACCGGTGGTTCCCACCAACGACCCGATTGACCGGGCGGACGAGGAACTGAACTTTATTGTTCCGGAAGACCCCAACCGTCCCTACGATATGAAAAAGGTGATTGCTCACGTAGTGGACAACGGTGAATTCTTTGAAGTTCACCGCTACTGGGCTCCGAACATTATTGTGGGATTCGCCCGTCTGAATGGCCATTCAGTGGGAATTGTTGCCAATCAACCGAATTACCTGGCCGGAGGTCTGGACAGCAATGCTTCCATTAAAGCGGCCCGCTTCGTTCGTTTCTGCGACGCGTTTAACATCCCGCTTATTACCTTTGAAGATGTCCCCGGATTCTGGCCCGGCACCGCCCAGGAACACACCGGGATCATTCGCAATGGCGCCAAGCTTTTGTACGCTTTTGCCGAAGCCACCGTGCCGAAGATTACCGTTATTACCCGTAAAGCTTACGGTGGAGCCTACTGCGTGATGAGTTCCAAGCACATTCGGGGAGATATGAACTACGCCTGGCCAACGGCGGAAATTGCCGTCATGGGGCCGGAAGGCGCGGTAGAAATCATCTTTTCCAAAGAAATAAAAGAGGCAAAAGACCCGGCCGCCAAAAAACGGGAACTGGTGGAAAACTACAAAGAAAAATTTGCCAATCCTTACGTAGCGGCTAAACGCGGTTACGTGGATGACGTGATTGAACCCAGTAAGACCCGCTTTCGGCTTATTCGGGCGCTGGAGATGTTGCAGAATAAACGCGACACCCTGCCCATGAAGAAACACGGGAACATACCCCTGTAAAGGAGGAGAGCGCATGTTCGATGCCCTGCTAACCCTGAGCGGAAACGACCTCTGGCAACGCCTGACCGAAGGACACGGTTTTTTGATCACTTTCATCGGGCTTACTGCTGTGTTCAGCGGTCTTTGCATCCTCTGGCTGGCCACTTCCGCCTTTCCCCGCTTGATCGCCTTCTTCGAACGCCGGCAATACCAGCGCAAGGCCGGCACCTCAACGTTTGAGAAGGGGCAAATGGAAGATACGGCCATTGCCGCCGCCATTGGGGTGGCCCTGTGCTGTGAACTGGAAGACGAGGAAATTTCTGTGTTAACACTTCGCCACATCGAACAGGAAATGTCTCCCTGGGTGGTGGCGGCAAAATCCACCACCATGCGACACTTTTAGCGGCTAACTGCGGAGATTAAACATGAAAGAATATGTCATTACCATTCAAAACAAACCTTACCATGTGGTAATCAAAAAATTAGGAACCGACACGGCGCTGGTGGAAGTAGACGGTCGGGAATTTGAAGTGGGAATCGAACGCAAAATCAGGCGCCACCTGCAGCCCCTGGAAGTAAAACCGGTGGCGAAAGGCACCCCATTTCCGGAAACGGAGGTTCCCTCTGTTCCCCCGGCAGGTCAAAACGATGCGGTGGTATCGCCCCTACCCGGACTGATCATTCAGGTACTGGTGAAAGAAGGCGATTCGGTCAGAACGGGTCAAACGGTGGTGAAAATGGAAGCCATGAAAATGGAAAACGAGATCAAAGCCAACAAAACCGGGCGGGTGGAAAGGGTTTTTGTGAAAGAGGGCGATTCTGTTCTGGAGAACGTTCCTCTGGTGAAAATCGGAGATTGAGGCATGGAACGCATCATCACCTTCTTGCAGAGTACGGGATTTTACAATTTGACCCCGGGAAACGCCCTGATGCTGGTAGTGGGCGGCATCCTTCTGTATCTGGGAATAAAAAAAGATTACGAGCCGCTGCTGCTGGTTCCCATTGGCTTCGGGATCATTATTGGCAACATCCCTTATGGGAGCGGATTACCGCTGAGTGTGTACGACAAAGGGAGTGTTTTGTACTACCTGTACTGGGGCGTCCGGAGCGGGGTTTTTCCGCCGCTGATTTTTCTGGGCATCGGTGCCATGACGGATTTTTCCGCCCTTCTCTCCAATCCCAAGCTGGTTATTTTAGGGGCGGCGGCCCAGATGGGTATTTTCATCACCTTTCTGGGAGCCCTGATGCTGGGATTCGATCCCCACGAAGCGGCTTCCATTGGCATCATCGGCGGGGCAGACGGTCCGACCGCCATCTTCCTTTCTTCCCTCATGGCTCCCAATCTGTTAGGCGCCATTGCCATTGCGGCGTATTCTTACATGGCGCTGGTACCGGTAATTCAACCTCCCATCATGAAATTATTAACCCGCCAGGAAGAGCGCCTGATTCGCATGAAACCTTCGCGCCCGGTTAGCAAAACCGAAAAAGTACTTTTCCCGGTGGTCAGTTTCATCATCACCGCCTTCATTGCCCCCGGCGCCATTCCACTGGTGGGAATGCTGTTCCTGGGAAACCTCCTCAAAGAATCCGGGGTGACCGAACGCCTGGCTAACAGCGCTCGCACCGCTCTAATCGATGTGGTAACCATTCTGCTGGGCCTCTGTGTGGGCGCCAGCACCCAGGCGCAAACGTTCCTCACCGCCAAATCGATCGGGATTTTCATCCTCGGGGCCCTCAGTTTCGCCGTGGCCACCGCCTCGGGAGTCCTCTTCGCCAAATTCATGAATCTATTTTTGAAAGACAAGATTAATCCCCTGATTGGGGCCGCCGGAGTTTCCGCCGTACCGGACTCCGCCCGGGTCGTACAAATTGTCGGGCAGCAGGAAGATCCCAACAATTTTCTCCTCATGCACGCCATGGCGCCCAATGTTGCCGGGGTGATTGGTTCGGCCATTGCAGCGGGAATTTTTTTAAGCATGCTCAAACCGTGAGAGGTGCGGGAAAAACTCCCCGATTGAAACGCGGGCAATCAAAATAATCTCCACTATAAGAAGCCTCTGATTGATGTGCAACCAGAGGCTTCTTAATCTGGCCGTTTCGCTTGTTTAGAATTTTCCCTGGGTGGCAAACCAGTTAGCCGGATCTTCCATGAAACTGTTGATTTTACGTAATGCCTGATAGTGGGACTCCTCTTCCTGGGCCAGAATTTGCAGGAATTCTTTTACCTTGGGATCGGTGGCCTTTTTGGAGGCTTCGGCGTAAAAGAACTTCCCGTGATTTTCCAGATTAATCGCCGTCTCGATGATTTCTTCATCGTCCACACCGTGGCTGCCCAGCTCTTCAATCGATTGCTGAATTTCCGACTTCAGTCGATCGAAAATCAGCTGGAAAGTGGTTACAGGCTCTTCATTTTGCATGGTTACCCGGTCCCAGTCGCGTTTACCCTCCAGCGCTTCGTAGGCTTCCTTTATGCGCTTCATATGCGCTAACTCGTCGTTGGCTAATCGCTCCAGCATCCGCTTTCCCAGGGAATTGGTAATCTTTTTACTTCCTTCGGTGTAAATCCGGTATCCTTCTTCTTCCATTTGCAAAGCCACTTTCAACACCTCTGCGGTGGAATCGGGAATATTCTTAAGGTCTAACATGATCCTCCTCCAATAATAAATTTTACTGTTGTTGTGCTTGTTTTCAATATTGCAATTCTCTAAATTCCATGCAAGTTGAATTTTTCAATGAGAGCAGATTTTTCGCATGATCGAAATTGAACACCTCTGGAAAACCTACCGGGGGCAATCCCAACCGGCTCTTCAGGACATTACTCTTTTCATTGCCGGGCAGGAGCGGGTTGGTATTATTGGCGCCAACGGTTCCGGAAAAACCACTCTTTTTCGCCTCATTTTAAATTTACTGCGTCCCGACCGGGGGCGGATTGTCGTGCAAAAGGAAACAAATCTGGAGCAGGCCAAACGCCACCTGGGGTTTGTCCCGGAGCACCAGGAAGGCTTTCAGAACTTTACCCCCCGGGAACTGCTTACCCTGGCGGCTCGCATGTCGGGAATCGCCCGGGAGGACGCAAACCGGGAAACCCAGCGCTTGCTCCAGTGGATTCAACTGGAGGAACAGCAGCACCAGTTGATTGCCGGATTCAGCAAGGGGATGATCCAACGGTTGCAATTGGCGCTGGCTTTGGTTCATCAACCCGCCATCCTGTTGCTGGACGAACCGATGTCCGGCCTGGATCCCGATGGGCAACGCCACCTGAGCGAACTTCTCCGTTCTCTGGAAGGAATTACTCTGCTTTACGCTTCCCACCAGTTAACCGATCTGGAAGACCTTTGCGATCGGGTGCTGATTTTTCACCAGGGGAAATTAAAGGCAGACCTGAAACTTTCCGAACAACGGGAAGAAATCTTTATTCTGGAAACCGAACCAGGCATCCTGCAACTTCTGGAACGCTTTCGTCGGGTTGAGATTAAAGATCAACGGATGCGCGGGTCCCGGGTACGATTGGAAATCCAACTCACCCCGGAGGATTTTCAGCAACTACTCAGCGCCTGCCGGGAGAACCATATTCCCATTCAGCGCATCCGCTCCCGCAGCATTTTGCAAGACCTCTACCAAAAATACGTGGCTCTTTCTTGACGTTTACCAGCTGCTCTTGGGCCGTCGCTTTCCGAAAATCACCGCGCAAGGAGCGTTCTTTGTAACGTATTCCTGCAGCTGGGTGCACCACAAGGCCAGGTAGGTCTGGCAGGAGCGAGAACCGTCAATATCATCTTCCTGCGGAAAACGGGCGTATTCACAGCGCAAATCGCAGAACTTGATGCGAGATGTTTTGACTCCGGCGTTATCATCGTCGCGGCTCATTTGCAATTTCCCTTCTTGTTTACCGGAATTTAATCCGCGCAAAAGGGTTACACAACCTTCAATGAACAGGGGTTCCGCCGCCAAATGCTTATCAAGCGCACCGGTGGAATTCCATCTTTGGCATGGTAAGTCAGTAAAATTTTCCTTAAATTATTTTTCAAGGCGTTGACCCAATGCAAACAAAATCGGACTCGTGGCGTAATTAAAAATAGAAATTTGAAATTTAGATCACAGGGTTGCATTGAAAATGGCATTAATTTGGGAACCCAGGGAAAAAGGGAAAATTAAAACAATCTAAGGAAGGAGGAGAGGAAAAAATGAAAGCATTGTTATTCGATTTTGACGGTGTTCTGGTAAAGAGCATGGAAGACCATTACCAGGGATGGAAAATGGCATTGGCGGAATACGGGATTGAAATGACCCCAGAAGAGCTCTACATGATGGAGGGGCAGGGGGTAAAAGCCGTCGCCAGCCAGCTCACCCGAAAGTACAATTTACCGGCAGAAGAAACACCCAAAATCGTGGAAAAGAAAAAGCAATATTACGAGAAAATAAAGAAAATTGAGTTTTACCCCAATTTGTTAGATGTGTTGCAATGGGCGAAAGAAAAAGAGCTGAAAATGGCGGTGGTGACCGGGGGCAACCGGGAGCGGGTGCAGGAAACCCTGGACAATTTCGGCCTTTCGGAATTTTTCCAGGCCATTGTCACCAGCGACGATGTCGCCCACACCAAACCCAGTCCGGAACCGTATTTGCACGCGGCGGCCAGGCTGGGAATTGAACCGAAAGACTGTGTGGTGATCGAAAACGCCCCGCTGGGCATTCGCAGCGGACGGGCAGCCGGCATGAAAGTAATTGCCATTGCAACAACTTTAACCCCGCATCATCTAAAAGAAGCGGATGTGGTGGTAAACAATTTTCGTGAATTACTGGACGTATTAAAACGCTTGTATTAAAGAAGGCCTCTAACCATGGCAAAAACCCATCAGAAAGATCTGGACTTTGACGGTTCCCGAAACTGGAGTAAAGCTGAATCGGAAGAACTTATTTTATTGTATTTGCAAGATTATTACCGTACACTGGACGATTATTATTTGAAAGAAGCATTAATGATTGCCCTGGAAGATGGCATTGATTTCCAACGGATGATGCATCTGGCACAATTGGAATTGAACTGAGTTTTTCTTCGGGTCGGATTTTTCAAAACCCATCGTTTCGTTTCCGGGAGAAGGGAAGTAGGCCAGATTTCCCGGGCTCTCATCCTCTTCAATCTTTGCAGGGAAATCTTTTCCCGCTTTCAACCCAATTTTGAACATTTTTCCCCCGGAAAACCCTTAATGTTTCGTCCGGCAATACGAATAATAAAATAACAGGCGCCCCCTCGCCCGGGGGTAAGAAATGAACTTTCCTTTTTGTGAGGGGTACATTAATTTAGAGAAGTTTTTGCATTAAACGGAAAAACACAGGAAGCATCATGCGGGGGAAATCCTCTCTTGCATTTTTTGTTCTCTTGTGGAGTTTCATTCTCTTCCCTTCCCTTGCTTCTGCCCAGTGGTTTTACTTTGGCAGAAACAAAGTGCAGTACACCAACTTCGATTGGCACATCCTGAAAACCGAACATTTCGACATTTATTACTACCCGGAGATGGAGGAATTGGCCGAGAAAGGCGCGTACTACGCCGAGGAGAGTTTCCGCTACCTGCAGAATAAATTCAATTTTTATCTGAATCGACGCATTCCTCTTATTTTTTACAGTTCTCATCTGCACTTTCAACAAACCAACATCACCCCTTCCTTTATTCCTGAAGGGGTGGGCGGATTTTTTGAATTCATTAAAGGTCGGGTCGTCATTCCCTCGGATGGGAGCCTGAATCAGTTCAAAAAAGTGATTCGACACGAGCTGGTGCACGTTTTCATGCACAGCAAAGTGTATTATGTCAACAAAGAACACGCCCGTTTCGAGGGGACTTACCCCCCTTTGTGGTTCGTGGAAGGTCTGGCGGAATTCTGGTCCGGAGACTGGGATGCCCAGGCGGAAATGGTGCTGCGGGACGCGGTGCTAAACAATTACCTGGTGCCGCTCTCCAAAATGTACCAGATCAACGGTACCTACATGATGTACAAAGAGGGGCAGGCTATTCTGGAATATATTGCCGAAAAATACGGAGAGGAAAAAATTCTGCTCCTCATGGAAAACATCTGGAAGCACAGCCGCTTCGAGGAGGTTTTCTGGGATGTGCTGGGAAAAAACTACCAGGAATTCGATCAGGAGTGGATTTACTACCTGAAAAAACGCTATTACCCGCTGCTGAAAAAGTACGACATGTCTCAGATGGTGACCCAGACCATTGTTCGAGAAGGTTACAATTTCAAACCGGCATTTTATCGGGCACCGGACAAAGAGAAGGTGGTGTTCATCGGAAATCGCTCCGGTTACACCAACATTTACATGACCGACCTGATTCCCCGCACCGAGAAAACCCCTGAAAAGAGTGAAATCCTGATCAAAGGGGAACGGAGTTCCGAGTTCGAAACGTTTCATCTGTTTTCCAGTAAAATTGATGTGGATCGGGACGGCAACCTGGCCTTTTCTTCCAAGAGTGGTGAACGGGACGCGCTGTACATTTACAACATTCCCGAGCGGCGAATTGTTCACAAATATCAATGGCCCGACATAGTGGGAATTTCCTCGCCCGCATTTTCGCCAGACGGGCAAAAGGTAGCCTTCAGCGGGCTGGACTTCTCCGGTAAAAAAGATTTGTTTTACCTGGATTTACGATCCCAGGAGCTGATTCGACTCACCAACGATTATTACGACGACAAAGACCCCTGCTTTTCCCCGGATGGCCGTTATCTGGTCTTTTCCTCCGACCGAACAGAATTCGGAGATAAATGGAGTTACAACCTCTTTGTTTTCAATCTGCAAAACGGGCTCATCTATTACGTGACCACCGGAAAGTGCCAGGACAATTCCCCTGTCTGGTCCCCTTCCGGGAAGTACATTGCCTTTACCTCCGACCGCGATTCTTCGCTGAATATCTGGGTGGTGGACGTATCGGACATTCGGGAATGGAAAGCTGGAAGTTATTTACACACGCGCATTAAACAGCTTTCTTTTTTCACCAATGCCTCCTTCGATCCGGAATGGGTGGACAACGACCGCTTACTTTTTGCCGTTTACGAAAACAACCGCTTTCAGATTCGCGAGATGGACAGCCTGGAAACCAAGCTGGAAGTCGACCATTACCTTGCCAATTTAAAACTGCTGGGGAATCGCAAGTGGTTTCCCAAAAGCTTGCCGGGGGGAAAGGTACTGGGAAAGCTGCGGTACCAGAAAAAATACAGTCTGGACATTGCCCAGACACAGGTGAGCCAGGACCCCTTCTGGGGAACCACCGGGGGCGCCATTCTCTCTTTCACCGACATGTTAGGAAACGATCAGTATTATTTTCTGATTTACAACAATGCCCAGTCGCGAGGGGATTTTTTGCGTAGTTTCAATCTGGCGATTACGAAAGTTTCCCTGGGGAAGCGCACCAATTACGGCTACGGGTTGTTTCGCTTTGCCGGACGTTATTTCAACTACAAGGACGGTTTCTACTACGAAGACCGGGCGGGTGGTTTTTTCGCCATTACCTACCCGTTCTCACAGTTTGAACGCATCGAATTCAACACCAATTTCAGTTACTCCGACAAGGAGATTTTCGGAGAACCGCGCCGGCTGGCGGTACTGACTTCCCACTGGTTTTCTTTCGTTTCCGACAATTCCCTCTGGTACTACACCGGCCCCATTGAGGGACACCGCTATCTGTTTTCCATTGGCAATACTTACTACATTCGCTGGTCGAATGTGAACTACTACACCGTATTTCTGGATTTGCGACAATACCTTCGTCTGAGCCGGGGGCTAACTTACGCCATCCGCTTCCTGACCATGTACAACGAGGGAAAGGACGCCCGCTGGTTCTACCTGGGCGGTAGCTGGGACATGCGCGGTTACCATCGCTGGTCTATTCGAGGAGAGAAAATTCTTTTCATTTCCAACGAACTGCGTTTTCCTTTTATCGACTACATGAACATTAAATTTCCCTTCCTTTCCATGGGGTTTCGGGCCATTCGGGGAGCTTTATTCTTCGATGCCGGAAACGCCTGGAACGAGCGCTGGCCCGGATTTCTGGGGAGCATGGGATTCGGTTTCCGGATGAATTTGTTTGGCTATTTTGTCCTGCGGCTCGATATTGGCAAAACAACCAACTTTAAGCGTTTTACTTCGCGCTGGTTTACCCAATTCTTCTTTGGGTGGGATTTCTGATGAGAGGAATGAAAAAAACCATTCTGTTCTTTACGGTTGTGCTTGGTCTCGCCGGTTGTGGCGGACTGGTAAAATTGAATATTCACCAGCAGGATTTCCAGAATCCTGCCGCCCTCTGGCTAACCAGCGGTAAAAATAATTTACGCCACTATGCCAGTCCGGAAGATGTGTTGCCGCCTTACGGGGTTCTCTGGGAAATAAAATACAAATCTGTAATTGCCGATCACCCCCTGGTGGTGGGGAATTACCTTCTTTTTACCACCGTCAGCGGGAGGTTGGCTCTCATTGACTGGGAAAAAGGGATGCTTCTGGGCGACGGCAACATTGCCCCCGGAGTGCTTCACGGTCCCACTTTGCACAACTGGACTCTCTTTTACGGGGCGAACCTGGGGCGGGAAACCGCCGGCGCTCTGGATTTAACCACCCTGAAGCACCAGTGGAAAGTGTACCTGGCACACATTAACACCAATCCCCTGTTCTGGAAAGAGAAAATTTACCTGGGTGCCGACAACGGCGACTTCTACTGTTTAGACAGCGCCAGCGGGAAACAACGCTGGAAATTCACCGCCCGGAGCTCTATTTTAGGCTCTCCTGCTCAGTTCAATCAGTACCTTGTTTTTGCCGATTTAAAGGGGTGGGTGTACTGCCTGGACGCCACCTCCGGGGCAATGGTCTGGGAAACCAAACTGGGAGACAGCTTTTACGCCGGACCTCTTGTTGCTGAAGGGAACGTTTTAATCGGTAACACCAATGGCTTCTTTTATTGCCTGAATTTAGGGGATGGAAGTTTGCGCTGGAAATTCAAAACCGCCGGTGCCATTTTTGGTCATGCCGCTTACCGCAACGGTTTTGTTTATTTTGGAAACAACGACCACTTCCTGTTTTCTTTGAACGTTTCCAGAGGAGATTTGAACTGGAAATTCCAGGCACAAGGCATCATTAATACCGCGCCGCTGGCAGGACCGGATTTCGTTTATTTTGGCTCCTGGGACCGCTATTTTTACGTCCTGGACCGGATCACCGGAAAGCTCATTTACCGCCGACAATTTGACCGTCCCTTTAAATCGACTCCAATCATTTACCGGAACCGCCTGTTCATTCACACGGCCAATAGTCGCTTGTATTGCCTGGTCAACGAAACAATGATTGAAAAATTAAAAAAGAAAAAATGAAAAACAGTTTAATTTACATCCTTTTAATTTGCATGGTTACGCCGGTACTCAGTCAGCCGGAGCCGGCTTACGTGAGTATTTACACAACTCCTTCACATACAGAGATTCGAGTGGATTCGCAGATTGTTGGCAGGTCGCCAATTCTGCGTCTGGAACTTTCTGCGGGCACTCACTGCATCGAAGCCATTTCCCCTTACCCGGGGCTCTGGAATATTCAAAATAAAGTGCTGGAAATCACCCTCACGGCCGGACAGGACACCACGCTCACCCTGCGGTTTGAGAGGCCGGTGTTCATAAACAGCGTTCCGTACAACGCCCGGCTTTACCTCAACAACCATCCGATCGGAGAAACGCCGCTCACCCTTCCCTTTGAGACTTTCAAAGGAAAGGAATTTTCGGTTCAGAAATTAGGGTACCAGACCGCCACCTTCCGACTCACCTCGCCCAAACCAATCCTGATCACCCTGCAACCGGTTCCCTTAACGGGAGCGGAGGGGAAGAACCTTCCTGGTTCATTTACCCAATCCCTCTTCCAATCCAGGTTAAAAACAAAATTCGTTTTGCTTACCGGAACCATTGTGACTCACTGGCTCTCTTTTTATTTCAAAAATGTAGCCGACAAAAATTACGATCTGTATTTGCACACGGCCGATCCCACCGCCATGCGAAACTACTGGAACGCCACGGAACGTTACGATCGCTACTCGGAGATCAGCCTGGGGGTTTCCTACGCTCTGCTCAGCGGATTGATTTATTTATTAATGACCCAATAAAAAAATGAACAATTAAAAATAAAAGGGGCTTGACAAAAATTAGCAATCAGCTTATATTATGAGTGGCCGTTATGGCCAAATAAACCTCCCTCCCAACTCCGCATAGGGCGCTTCGGCGCCCTATGTTATTTTAATCCGACTCCTGTCCCTCCCCGGAAAAATAAAGATCAATAGCTACAATTTCCGGGGTATTTCCTAATCGAACCGGCGGTCCCCAGGTCCCCACCCCACAGGAGACATAGTACTGGGTATTCCCTTTTCGAAGATATCCCCAGCTTTGTTCATAGACTCTTTTGGTAATGAAATTAAAGGGGATCATTTGTCCGTGGTGGGTGTGTCCGGAAAGCTGCAGATCCACCCGATTTTCCTCAGTTTCTTCCAGATGAAACGGTTGGTGGTCCATTAAAACAATCGGGTAAGAAGGATCCACATCCTTTAATATTTCGCTCAGGGGGAGGCGTTTTTCGCCCAGGCGGTTGGCCATCAGATCTTTCCGGCCTACCAGGTAAAACGCGTCGGCCACTTTCACCGCCCGATCCTGCAAGACGGTCACATTTCCACTTTTCAAATAGCGGACAGCCTCCTTTATCCCGCTAAAATATTCGTGATTGCCCGTCACGGCAAAAACACCGTACCGAGCTTGCAGTCTCCGGAACGATTGAACCATATTTTGCTCCGCAATGGAGGAAACATCTTCGTCAACCACATCCCCGACCAGTAACACCACATCCGGTTGCTGGGAATTGATCCGTTCCACAATTCTCAGCAAGCGAGAATTGCGAATCACGGTTCCCAGGTGAATATCGGACACTACCACAAACCGCACCTTTTTTACTCCGGGGACTGTTTTAGGAATGACCATTTTCAACCGCCTAACCCGGGGATGGAGGGCGTTCCAGTGACCGATGCCCAGCAGAGCCAGTGAAAGCAATAAAACGACGAGCGTAACGTGCTGGCGGGAAATGGGAGGAGAAGAATTCCTGAGCGCTTTTGAGACAGCGGCAAGAAGCAACCACATTCCGTTTAAAAGATCGGCGAAAAGGAACAGAAAAAACGCAATTACCATGAACCCCAGATAAAAAGATCCTAAAAACACTATTCCAGTCACCAGGCTTCCATGGGAATAGTTTTCCAAAAGACGTCCCAGCGGGT
>JAJRXE010000517.1 GCA_024276455.1 Calditrichota bacterium | reverse complement strand
GACATTGCGGTTACCGGCCTGTTGGTGCAGGTTGTCGACATTCTGGGTAATAATGGTCAAATGAGGAATCATTTCTTCCAATTCTTTCAGGGCATAATGTCCGGCATTGGGCTGCACGTTGCGAATAATCGAACGGCGCCAAAGATACCACTCCCACACCAGATGGGGATTGCGCTGGAATGCTGAGAAGGTAGCCAACTCCTCGGGACGGTAGTTGCGCCACAAGCCATTTTTCCCCCGGAAAGTAGGCACGCCACTGGCTGCCGAAATGCCCGCCCCGGTCAGAACACCGATGAAGCGAGCGTTTTTAATCCGCTCGCGAACTTCCTTCGATATCATCGTTCTTTCTCCCTAATCGCGAAAAAATAACGTCCTCTGGGTGTATTGTCAAGGGAATATTCTGGGACAAAGATCCGGTTAATTTCTGGAATAATAAATGTTTAGGTAACTCAGTGTTTCCTTGAATAAAAAACCAGCCCCGAATTACACCAGCAGGGCCGGTTCAAAACATTGGGTCGCCTGGATTACATTTTGATTCCAAAATTAGTCCCCACGGACAATCCCGCATCAATCAGCGGACAGTCCAGCGGTACCAATTTTTGGCGTCCCATTACATTTTTAATGGGAACCGAAACAATCTCGTTGCCCTTAATGGCCACCATCTCGTTGAATTTCTTCTGTTCCACCAGCTCCATTGCCTTCACGGCAAAACGGGTTGCCAGAATTCGGTCTAACGGGGTGGGCGTTCCGCCTCGTTGGAGATGCCCCAGAATCGCTACTCGACTCTCGATGCCGGTTTCCCGCTCAATCTGGTCAGCGATAATGTGACTAATGCCTCCCAGACGTATTTGTTCGGGGCTGTCTTCCACAATTTTATTAATCACCTGCTCGCCGCCTTCCGGTTTGGCGCCTTCGGCCACCACAATAATGCTGAATCGCTTTCCAAAGCGGCCGCGCTGGCGCACCACCCGGAATATTTCTTCAATCTGGTAAGGGATTTCCGGAATCAGAATAATATCGCCGCCGCCCGCAATTCCGGATTCAAGGGCCAGCCAACCGGCATTTCGCCCCATTACTTCCACCACCATAACCCGGTGGTGCGATTGGGCGGTGGTGTGCAACCGGTCAATTGCTTCGGTGGCAACCAGTCGCGCGGTGTCAAACCCAAAAGTGGTGTCGGTTTCTTCCAGATCTTTGTCAATTGTTTTGGGAACCCCAACCACGTTGGCTCCTTTTTCCGCCAGCATCCCGGCAATCGTCATGGTCCCGTCGCCCCCCACGCAAATCAGCGCCTCCAAATCCAGATCTTCGTACAATTGCATGGTTTCATCGGAAACGTCCTTCACTACCTTTTTTCCGTTTTCAATTACAATATGGGCAAAGGGATTGGCTTTATTGCTACTACCCAGAATGGTTCCACCCTGAGTTAAAATACCGGAAACCTCTTCGAAGGTTAAAAATTTAAAGCGATTTTCTATGAGTCCCTCAAATCCATCCTGAAAACCAATCACTTCCATTCCGTAGCGGTTAATCGCTGTTTTGGTCACGCCGCGAATTACCGCATTTAAACCCGGGCAATCTCCCCCGCCTGTTAAAATGCCGATGCGTCGTTTCGCCATAATTTTCTCCTTCCAGCTTGATACTCTATTTTCGCTAATGTGATTATTCTCCCCGGTTAAGAATATTGGATCGGACGAGCCGCCTCTTTTACAACTCGCCAATATAATATTTTTATCGGCATAATGGAATTGAAATTTATGGGAAGTTTAACTCCCGAGGCAGGTACTGTCTTGCCGGTGCCGAAAAGTTTAACCGAAGGCTCGAAAATAAAAAAGGTGGTTAAACCAGCCGGTTCAACCACCTTTTTACAAGAAGGAATGTCAATTATTCTTTTGGCACTGTCAGAGCAATGAATATTCGGGCTTCACCCTGCTGGATGTAAAATAATACCGTGTCGCCCTCTTTCACCTTCTTCATGATTTTGTTGAAATCGCTCACATTTTTGACGGTT
Organism: Calditrichota bacterium; assembly: GCA_024276455.1. Taxonomy (GTDB): domain Bacteria; phylum Calditrichota; class Calditrichia; order RBG-13-44-9; family RBG-13-44-9; genus JAJRXE01. The sequence goes on along the minus strand of JAJRXE010000517.1, from coordinate 10,019 downwards.
TTGCGGTTAATCTTCAGAATCACCTGTCCCGGCCGCAAACCAGCCATCATGGCCGGACTTCCCGGTTCCACTTGGGTTATGACCACCGCATCTTTTTTCACTTTCAGATCGTAGCGGTTAACCAGCTCCGGTGTAATGTTGGAGACGGTGATCCCGATCTTTTCCGCCGAAGATGGTTCCTCTTTGGCGGCTATTTCTTTCCCTTCCGGCAATTCACCCAATTTAACGGTAATTTCTTTCTCTTTCCCGTCGCGCAGAATGGTCAATTTTACCCGGGCTCCCGGACCAGCTGTAGCCACCCAGGTACTTAACTGGCGGGTATTTTGTACCTTCTTCCCGTTGAATTTAATAATCACGTCCTCCGGTTTGAGGCCGGCTTTCTGGGCCGGACTATCGTCCTGTACACTGGAGATCAACACCCCGCCGCTTTTTTCCAGTCCCAGGGCTTTGGCCAATTCCGGTTTTAAATCTTGAATGTACACTCCCAGCCAACCGCGGGTAACCCGTCCCTTTTCCAGAATATCGTTCATGATTTTTTTAGCCAGATTGGAGGGAATGGCAAAGCCGATTCCCATGAATCCACCATTCCGGGTGGCAATAGCGGTGTTGATTCCGATGAGTTCGCCGCGCAGATTAACGAGCGGTCCGCCGGAATTTCCCGGATTGATGGCCGCATCAGTCTGGATGAAATCTCCGTAAGCGAGATCCAGTCCCACCGCCGAACGCCCCTTCGCGCTAATAATCCCGGAAGTAACAGTATGGGCCAGTTCCGGAGAAAGCGGCGATCCGATGGCCAGCACCCACTCTCCAACCCGGGCTTTGTCCGAATCACCGAACTTAATGGCCGGCAGATTCTTGGCGTCTATTTTAATCACCGCCACGTCCGTCCGCGGATCGGTGCCTTTCACCTCGGCCTTATATTCCGTTCCGTCCATCAGGCGGACTTTAATGTCGTCTGCTCCCTTTATCACGTGGTTGTTGGTCAGAATAATACCGTTGGGATCCACAATCACGCCCGAACCCAGCCCCATTTGTTTAAACGTCCGATTGCGATTGCCATTCTCCGGCAAATTAAAGAATTGGCGGAAGAATTCATCTCCGAAAAAATCTTCGAAGGGCGACCGAATATTCACCGTGGTTTCGGTAAAAATGGTAACCACCGAAGGGTTTACCCGTTCGGCAACGTCGGCAAAAGTCTGACTCAGCAGATTTAAAATTTCCTGTCCAGTCAGGTTACCAACGGCGACCGGTGTTTCGGTCGCGGCTGGTTGACTGGTTTCTTCCCCCGCCGGCGAATTCGCACTCGAATGCTGGGTCCAGTTCAACTCAGCCGAAAGAATCAAACCGATTACCACCCCAAGGATGACAAACAGGATTCCGTAACGTAATATTTGTGATTTTTTCATACTTTACTCCTTTCTTTTAGCGATTCTTTCATCACCAAACAGCGCGCAAACTCTGACTATTACAACTTTCTACTTTTCAATCGGTTTCACTCCGCTTCAATTTCTTCCTTCACTTCTTCGAACGTGTTAAACACAATCTCGCCGTTCTGGTAGTCCACCTGAATGGTCTGGCCTTTGTGGAATTTTCCAGCCAGGATTTCCAGCGCCAGTTTGTCGAGAATTTCCCGTTGAATGACCCGTTTCAACGGTCGCGCACCAAAAGCAGGGTCGTACCCGATTTCGGCCAGATGATCTTTGGCTTCCTCGGTCAGAACAATATCCAGGCCCTGTTCGGCCAGCTGCTTTCGGATCCGTTCGATTTGCAGATCCACAATCTTCTTGATGTCCTGACGACTCAAGCTGTGGAAGACAATGATCTCGTCCACCCGGTTCAGGAATTCCGGTTTCAACTGTTGACGGAGCAACTGGAGCGTCTCTTCGCGCATCTCGCGGTAGAGCTCCTCGCGATTGTGTTCGTCCATTCGCTGCGATTTTTCCAGAATTAGATGCGCACCGAGGTTCGACGTCATGATGATGATGGTGTTTTTGAAGTTCACCACGTGCCCTTTGTTATCGGTTAAGCGTCCGTCGTCCAAAACCTGCAACAAGATGTTGAATACCTCTGGATGCGCTTTCTCAATTTCGTCCAGCAGCACCACCGAGTACGGTTTGCGGCGAATGGCCTCGGTAAGCTGTCCGCCTTCGTCGTAACCCACATAGCCCGGAGGGGCACCAATCAAACGGGAGACCGAATGGCGTTCCATATATTCGGACATGTCGATTCGCACCATGGCATTTTCGTCGTCGAAGAGGAATTCGGCCAGCGCCCGCGCCAGTTCGGTTTTACCCACCCCGGTGGGCCCCAGGAAGATGAAAGAACCAATGGGACGGTTCTTATCCGCCAGCCCGGCCCGGGAGCGCCGAATGGCGTTGGCCACGGCTCGAATGGCTTCCTCCTGTCCCACGACCCGTTGCGCCAGACGCTCTTCTATTTTTAGCAATTTTTCCCGTTCACTTTCCAGCATCCGGGACACCGGAATGCCCGTCCAGCGACTGACGATTTCGGCAATGTCTTCCTCGTCCACTTCCTCTTTGAGCATTTTGCGGTCTTTCTGGATTTCCTGCAGCTTCTTGTTGGCTTCTTTTAGCTCCTGTTCCTTTTGGGGAATCAATCCGTACTTGATTTCGGCTACCCGATTCAGATCTCCCGCGCGCTCCGCCTTCTCCATTTCAATGCGCAACTGGTCGATTTCGGTTTTCAGATCCCGGATTTTCTGAATCATTTCTTTTTCCATCATCCAGTGGCTATGCAGCCGATTGCGCTCTTCTTGCAAATTAGCCAACTCTTCCTGCAATTTCTGCAAACGTTCCTGGGCGCCTTCGGACTTGTCTTTCTTGAGCGCCACCATTTCAATTTCAATCTGTTTAATCCGTCGTTCAATCTCATCGAGCTCTTCCGGCATGGAGTTGATTTCAATTCGCAGGCGCGAGGCTGCCTCGTCAATCAGGTCAATCGCTTTGTCCGGTAAAAAGCGGTCGGTAATGTAACGGTGCGACAGGGTTGCCGCTGCAATAATGGCGGCATCGGTAATTTTAACTCCGTGGTGCACCTCGTACTTTTCTTTCAATCCCCGCAAAATGGAAATGGTGTCTTCCACACTGGGCTCATCCACCAGGATCGGTTGGAAACGCCGTTCCAGCGCCGCATCTTTTTCGATGTACTTGCGGTACTCGTCCACCGTAGTCGCACCAATACAGCGCAGTTCGCCCCGCGCCAGGGCCGGTTTCAGCATATTGGAGGCATCAATTGCTCCCTCCGCCGCTCCGGCTCCGACCAGTGTGTGCAACTCATCAATGAAAAGAATGATCTGACCCTCCGACTCCTGAATTTCTTTCAACACCGCTTTTAAACGTTCTTCAAATTCGCCCCGGAATTTCGCACCGGCAATCAATGCGCCCATGTCTAAAGCCACAATGCGCTTCTCTTTCAGATTGTCCGGTACGTCTCCCCGTACAATTCGCTGAGCAATTCCCTCCACAATGGCGGTTTTACCAACACCCGGATCGCCAATAAGCACCGGATTGTTTTTCGTCCGGCGGGACAGCACCTGCAACACCCGGCGGATTTCCTCGTCCCGACCAATGACCGGATCCAGTTTTCCCTGCCGGGCCAGCTCCGTTAAATCTCGCGCATAGCGTTGCAAGGCCATGTATTTGCCTTCCGGATTTTGATCGGTCACTCGCTGTTTACCGCGTACATCCATTAAGGCTTTCAGAATGGTGTCCCGGTTTACACCAAAGGTACTCAGAATGCGAAACGCCTCCGTACCTTTCAGTGTGGCTAAGGCGAGCAGTAAATGTTCCGTAGAAACATACTCATCCTTGAGTGCCTGGGCTTCCTTCATGGCCAGGTTCAATAACTGGTTAAAATTTCCGGAGACGTAAATTTGTCCTCCGGCCCCCTGTACCCGGGGAAATTTTTCAATACTTTTAACCAGTTGGTTTTCCACATCTTCCGGATTTATTCCCATTTTTTTGAACAGAGTGGGAATAATCCCCTCCTTGTCTCGCAGAAGTGCTAAAAACACATGTTCCGGCTCAATCTGTTGCTGTCCGTAATCCATCACAATTTGTTGCGAATCAGCAATGGCCTGTTGAGCCTTTATGGTGAATTTTTCAAGGTTCATCTTCTTTCCTCCTTTCTTATTTTCACTGGGTGAATTAAAAACCACCTTTATTCATGCAGTTTCTATGCCAGTTTTTGAAACAGCAGGCTTATCTGATTGTTATTATTAAGGATATGCAATTACTAAGGAAAGTCAATCGAAAGAACCGGGTGGAATAAACTTGCGATATGTCAGAATCTTCTGCCAATAAGGCAGGTTGTTAGAAGGAATCTTGAATACCAAAGCGTTCCATGATGGAATAGAGGCGCCGGCGGGTGATTCCCAGTAATTGAGCCGCCCGGGTTTTATTTCCGGCCGCCTTCCGAAGGGCTTGTTCGACCAAAAATTTCAGAAACTCGTCCAGCTGGAATCCTTCGTCCGGGATTTCAAAATCGAAAGTCCTTTTGCTACCGGTCGCCCGTCCGAATAAAGGCGGTAAATCTTCCACAGTAATAATCGAATCGGCCAGAATGGATGCGCGTTCAATCACATTCAATAATTCCCGAACATTACCCGGCCAATCGTATTCCATGAGTTTTTTTAAGGCTTCTTTGTCAATTCCCGGGGATCCGGTTTGGTTCAGAAAATGATTTACCAGAGCCGGAATGTCCTCTTTGCGTTCGCGTAAAGGGGGTAAATAGATGGGAAAAATGTTCAAACGATAATAGAGATCTTGCCGAAATTCCCCCTTTTCGACCATCTCCTCCAGATTGCGATGGGTTGCGGCAATGATTCGGGTATCGATCGGTATTCGTTCATTTCCACCCAAACGATAGATGGCTTTCTCCTCCAGCACCCGCAATAATTTTACCTGAATGGCAAGACTCATGTCGCCAATTTCATCCAGAAACAGGGTACCATGATTGGCCAGCTCGAATTTCCCGATCTTGCGCTGGGTGGCTCCGGTAAACGCCCCTTTTTCGTAACCAAACAGCTCACTTTCCAATAATCCTTCCGGTAAAGCCGCACAGTTAATGGCAACAAATGCCTGATTTTTTCGCTTTCCGGTCTTGTGAATTGTCTCGGCTACCTTTTCCTTTCCGGTACCGCTTTCGCCCCGGATTAAAACAGTAGAATCGCTCTCAGCCGCCTTTTGAATTAACCGGTACACCTGACGCATTTTGTCGCTGCGCCCTACCAATCCTTCAAAAAACACCGGTTCGGAGACGGTCGATTTCAGGCGTCGGTTCTCCTGCATCAATTTCATCTGATTCAGAATGCGGCGAATGCGTAAAATTAGCTCGTCCATTTCAAAGGGCTTAATCAGGTAGTCGAAGGCGCCCATTTTCAGCGCTTCCACAGCGGTTTTCTGGGTGGCAAAGGCAGTCATCATCAGCACTTCAATACGGGGATTGTGTTCTTTGATGCGGCGAAGCAATTCCAGGCCGTCCATGCCCTCCATGCGCAAATCTGTTAACACGATGTCGGTGGAGTGATGATTTAACCAATCCAGGGCAGCTTCACCGGACAGAACGTATTGAGCCGGCAAATTTTCCAGCTCCAGGGCACTTTGAATCACCTTACAAAATTTTTCTTCGTTGTCAACAATAAGAATGGGATTCATTGGGGTTCTTTTACTTTAAGATGGCACGTAATAGGATCAGGAACCCGCGCTCGTTACTTTTAATTAAATCGCGATTGCGCCGGGTTTCTTCAAATTCCGGAGCCAGTTTCATGGCTTTTTCAAATTCCGACAGCGCCATTAAATAGTAGCCCCGGCTTTTAATCAGATTGAAGATGCCGATGTCGTTCCAGTAATCGGCGTAACCTTTGCCATTTTTGCCGGCAATCTCGAAATAGTGTTCGTATTTCTCGATGGTTTCCAGAGAAAGTTCCGTTCCCCCGAACAGAAAACGCAGGTAAAATTCGTAGATTTTGTCCTTCTCAGAGGAGAAATCAATTAATTGAAGCTGCAATTTTTCAATCTCAGGTAAAATCACTTCATGATTATTATCCCGCAGTAATTCCAGTAACTGATTGAATTGTGCCTGCCACTCTTCACTCTGGTATTTTTCCAGATCCCGGACCTGCTTCAAATAGATGGTCACCCGGGCGGGAATAGCCACTGCCTGAGGATTTTTCACCCCCACCAGGGCCGATTTGTACAGGGCAACCCCCAGATTGAACTGCGCTTCGAAATAATTGGGATTAATGTCTATGGCTTCCTGAAAATGGGTAATTGCCTGATCCAGTTCACCCAGAAATAACAGGGTAAGCCCAATGTAGTTTAGAATGTCCGGAAATTTTTCGCCATATTGCTGGGCTTCTCGAAAGGTCTCGAGGGCTTTTTTAAAATCCCGGGATTTCAGGTAAGCAATTCCCAGTCCGATATGGGCCTTCACAAACGTTGGATTCCCGGCAATCGATTTCTGGAACTGTTCGATCGCTTCCGGGTAGAGATTCCGGCTTAAGAACAGGCACCCCAGATGAAAATGCGAGATCGGATGTTTGAATTTGTTGAGTTTCTCGGCGATGCGGTAAAGAACTTCTAATTCCTCGATAATGGCCTGATGAAAACTCTGAGTTTTTTCTCGCAGGTAATCGTAATTAATGGGGGCATCTTCTTCCCGGATCTGAATGGGCATTTCTAGAGCCGCTAAAAACAGGCCCCCTTCAAAAACCTCAGAAACAATCTTACGCTGTTTCAGATGAGTGCCGGTGTGAATCAGAAAAGTTCGCTCATCAATTTCGATCTTGTCATGTACCCCAAAATTCTCCAAAGGAGAACTCCTATTTTATTTCACTAATTACACTCATAATTTTCGGAATGGTTCGCAAAAGTGTGAATAAAAAGATGAGGGTTTAGAAACAAACCCTCATCTCCGTATGAACATTTATTGAGAAAGAATGCGGTCTTACTTTTTCTCCGGGACCGGATGGGCAATCTTGGCCCAGAAGGTCTTGAAATCAAATTTCTTGTAGGTGGGAGATTCTTCGTTATGGCAGGTGGTGCAATGCTTCTCATCCGGCATAACCAGACCGTATTCGGCTCCCTTTACTTTACCGGCATAAATGTCTTTCATGACTTTCATGGATTTGTACTTGCTTCCCGGGCCGTGGCATGCTTCGCAGCCCACTCCTTCTTCCATTTTGAAGGAGGCAGCAAATTTTTCTTTCGGTTGGCCATATCCGGTAACGTGGCATTTCAAACATTGATCGCTCTTCTGAGGATCCTCGATTCCTTTTTTCTTGGCGATTTCTTTAGCCTCGGCGGTAGCCAGTGTTTCGTACGCTTTGGCATGTTTGGTGCCCATCCAGATTTTAAACTGCGCTCCACTCTTCTTGGAATTGTGACAGGTTTTGCATTTCTTCACGCCAATGTACTGGAAATCCCCAGCCTGGGCGAAGGAAAACAAGGCAAGAACCATGAACACCATTCCCAACGTGAAAACTTTCTTCATGCTACCATCCTCCTATCGTTTGTTTAGTTGAGCTTAAGTTTAAAATAAGACATTTTAAAATGCAAGATCAGATTTCAATTTAATAAAGATTTTCACTTAAGCAAAAACAATTTTCGTCAAATTTCAATTTTTCTCCGTTTTTCAATAGTCTCCGACTAGTTCTTTTCCTCTCTTTATATCTGCTCCCATTTCGAGGTCTTTGCTCAACATTTCTTTCAAAACTCTTTGAAATTCCGGGTAAAACTGCGGATTCACCCGATAATACACCCATTTGTCTCGACGGTTAAACGTCACCAGATCACTCATTCGTAAATACGCCAGATGACGGGATATTTTGCTCTGGGGAAGCTGCAAAATGGTCACCAGATCATTCACATTTAATGCCGGAAAATGCAGCAATAAATGAAAAATGCGTAACCGGGTCAAATCGCTGAGGGCTTTAAATACCTGGATTATTTCCATGGTCACCGCTTTTCTTTTTTACAGAACTCCGTTCGTGCCACGTTTAAATAGGATAGGTAATAAGCGAATGAATTTCGTAGTCGCCAATTTTTTCGCGGCCTTTCAGATCGGTGAGTTCAATCAGGAAGGAAAAACCGACTATTTCACCTCCCAACCGTTCCACCAAACGCGCGCAAGCCGCGGCAGAACCTCCGGTTGCCAGCAGATCGTCCACAATCAGAATTTTTTCTCCCTTTTGAATGGCGTCTTTGTGAATTTCGATTCGATCCTCACCGTATTCTTTCCCGTATGTTTCGGAGATGGTTTCGGCCGGCAGCTTGTTGGGTTTGCGAACCGGCACAAAGCCGCAATTTAACTTGTAGGAAAGGGCGGCACCAAAAATGAATCCCCGGGCTTCAATGGCTACAATTTTGTCAATCTGTTGATGACGGAAAGGATTGTACATGTAATCGACCACCTGAGCAAACAGTTCGCCGTCTTTTATTAGCGTGGTAATATCCTTGAATTGGATCCCTTTCTCCGGAAAATCCGGTACATTGCGGATGAAGCTGGCATATTGTTGCATGGGTAATCTCCTATTCGGTTTTTCATTCGGATTTAATATCCATAATCCAACTTTATTTCAAACTGGGAGTATTGACCGGTGAACATTCCCCATTCCACTTCCACGTTTTCCACGCTGGCATAAGAGGGGCCCACCTTTAGTTCCTTCAGCAACTGACGAAGGTTTTCCTCCTCGCCTTCGGCCACCACTTCCACCCGGCCATCGGCAAGGTTGCGCACATATCCGGTGAGTCCCAGCGCTACGGCTCGCCGGTAGGTAAAATAACGGAATCCAACTCCCTGAACAATTCCACTGATAATGGCGCGAAACGATTTTTTGTTTTCCTGTTCACTCATGGTTCGTTAACCGCTTAGTTTAATCGCCTTCAATGCAGCATCGACCGCCTCTTCGGGTGTGGCCACGCGCCGGATTCCCGGCACCTCCACCCAGGGCGAGAGGGCAAACACCGGTTTTCCCAATTGCAAGGCGTACGCAATTTCGGAAAGCGTGCCGTATTTCCCGTTAATGGCAATGATTGCCCGGGCGGTACGCACAATGATGATATTGCGGCCAATTCCCATGCCGGTGGCGATGGGAAGTTTCACATAGGGATTGGCGGCGCTGATATCGTCGCCGGGAAGGATGCCGATGGTGAGTCCGCCCTCCCCCACCGCTCCGCGACAGGCTGCTTCCATGATGCCGCCCATTCCGCCGCACACCAACACCGCTCCCTTGCGGGCCAGCAATCGCCCCACTTTTTCCGCCAGCCAGGCTTCTTCAGGCAAACACTGATTTCCTCCGATGACCCCAATTATTTTCCCATATGGCATGTCGGTCTTACCCTGCCCTCTCAAGTAATCGGATGTTGCGCCAAATTCTGAATAAATCTAAAATTATCCGTTCTAAATTTCAACTTAAAATAACGAAAAAACAGAAAAAAGAGTCCGGACCAAGCCGGACTCTTGCGTTATGAGGAAGTATTTTGATTCTTTCGAACGGTCAGGGGGTAAGCCGATAAATGGTGCGGGGGAATGGAATGGTTTCACGAATATGCGACAGGCCGCAAATCCAGGCCACGGTACGTTCGATGCCCAGACCAAATCCGGCGTGGGGCACGCTGCCGTAGCGGCGTAAGTCCAGATACCATTCGAAGGCTTCGCGGGGCAATTTGTGCTCCTCGAGGCGTTTCACCAGGGTATCGTAATCGTCTTCACGCTGACTGCCGCCAATGATTTCTCCGTAGCCCTCCGGCGCCAGTACGTCCATCGCCAGGGCCAGGTCCTCGTTTTCCGGATCGCGTTTCATGTAAAAAGCCTTTACGGCCGCCGGATAGCGATGCACAATTACCGGACGATCGAACTGGTTGGAAATTACCGTTTCGTCCGTGCCGCCAAAATCGTCGCCCCACTGAAACTCTATGCCATTCTTTCGCAGGATTTCCACCGCTTCGGTGTAAGTAATGCGGGGAAATGGCGGCAATACCTTCTCCAATTTGGAGGTG
>JAJRXE010000516.1 GCA_024276455.1 Calditrichota bacterium | reverse complement strand
GATTTCCGCTGCTTCCGGCAAATCGGGAAAAATCTTCAACAAACGCACCAGCATCCAGTGACCGTGCACCGCGGAATGCCAGTCGAAACAACCGTAGAAAGAGGGGTGCAGGGCGCGGGGCGGTTTCACATCATTGCTGTCATTCATGACGTGATCCAGTTTGTTTGGGAACTCCTTTTGAATACAACGTAACGCCAACCGGGCAAAATTGGAAGCGGCCGCCCGGGTCAATCGTAAATCCAAGGGCTTTTCGGTCTCAGATTGTGAAAAAACCGGAGCAAGCATCAATCCCGGTAAGCAGATTAAGAAGAGAGTCACATAGAATTTTCTCTGGTGGTATTTTTCCATTATTATTCACCCTTTACAAGAATTTCGTGACCTTGAATGGTTTTAACAGATTCTCCATCTTCTTATTCCCGATTTGCTTCGATAAAACGAATAGCGGACATATCTGAACTTAAGTGTACCAAACCAGCATGGATGAAATGAAAAATTAACTTATTTCGCGTTATTCGTCTGATTCGTAGGTTAATATTTCCCCAACCTTTTTTGAAAACAAACTCAATAATCAAAATGCTTAATCGGTTCACCCTTGCTACCGATTTCAGTCATGGCTTCGATGCCGATCTGAAGGTGTAAATCCACAAAGCGCTGGTTTACGATCCGGTCCATTTCTTCCGTTTTGATTCCTTCGGGGATTAAAGGCAGGTCGGAAACCAGCAAGAGCGCCCCCCGGGAAATCCGGTTCACATGGCCCACAATGAAAATGGTGGCGGTCTCCATGTCGATACCGATAGCCGAGAGCTTGCGCAGGTACTGTTTGAAATCTTCGTCCCATTCCCACACCCGCCGGTTGGTGGTGTAAATCACCCCGGTGCGGTAATCCAGACCTCGCGCCACTAACTTCTCGGACACAAATTTGTGCAGTTTAAAAGAAGGCAGAGCCGGGACTTCGCTGGGCAGGTAATCGTTGCTGGTACCCTCGCCCCGAATGGCGGCAATTGGGAGAATAAAATGGCCAATTTCGGTGGAACGTTTCAGTCCCCCGCACTTGCCCAGGAAAAGCACCCCCCGGGGATTGCGCGCCACGAGCAGATCCATGATGGTGGCCGCATTGGCCGAACCCATTCCGAAATTAACGATGGTTACCCCTTTCGAACAGGTGGCCGTCTGCATGGGACGCCCGATTCCTTTAATATCGCACTTAAACTGCTCGGCAAATTTCTTCAGATAATAATCGAAGTTCGTCAGCAGAATGTAATCGCCAAATTCGTCAATCTCGGTGCCGGTGTATCGCGGCAGCCAGTTTTTGGCAATATCCAGTTTAGTGACCATCCAAAACTCTCCTGAAATTCTGTTCTCACAACGGCTTAATATAAGGAGTTTGAAACTAAAATTAAATGTTAAATTCGCTTTGTACGCTGCAGCGCTTCTCAAATTACTGTTTTCGTTTGAAAGGCAATTGATTTCAGAAAAATTATTTTGAAATTGCCCCACTTAACGGAGCAGTGTATTTTTAATTGTCAGGGCTCCAAATCATTTGTCAGGTTTTTAATAAAATTGCTCGATGAAAGCCGCCTATGCCAGAGAAAAGATTCCGACAACCCACTTTTTTTCAATCTCTTATTCCTTTAATCAGTCTGGCATTGTTTCTTGGGGTAGGTTACGGAATCTTGCATCTAAATGCCGAAATCCTGCTAATTGCCGCAGCGGTAGTGGCCGGTCTGGTGGCCTGGCATCTGGGGTACAGTTACAAAGATATTGAAGCCGGGATTCTGGAGAGCCTTCTGAAGGGCATGCCCGCCATGCTCATTGTCATCGTAGTAGGGGCACTGATCGGCTCCTGGATTGCTGCCGGCACCATTCCCCTGCTTATTTACTACGGGCTGCAGATTATCTCCCCGCAGTTTTTTCTGGTTACCGCCTGCCTGGTTTCCAGCATTGTCTCGGTGGTTAGTGGCACCTCTTACGGCACGGTGGGTACCATCGGGGTGGCGTTCATGGGAATTGCCCACGGCCTGAACGTTCCTCTGGATCAGGCGGCCGGAGCCATTGTGGCCGGGGCTTATTTTGGGGACAAGATTTCCCCCTTCTCGGACACTACCAACCTGGCGCCCATTGCCGCCGGCAGCAATTTGTACGACCACATTCGCCACACCCTCTGGACAACCCTTCCCGCCTGGTTGCTGGGACTCGCTGTTTACGCTCTTTTAGGACTAACCGGACACTCAGCACCAACCGTTAATTTGAACAACACCCAGGTCATCCAGAACACCCTGGCCGAACTCTTCCGCTTCCACTGGCTCTTATTTCTGCCACCGTTCCTTACCCTTTATTCCGCCCTTAAAAAGAAACCGGTGATTCCCGGCATGCTGCTTTCCGCCGGTGTAGCGGTTGTGCTCGCCATTACCATTCAAGGGCTCGATCTGAAGACGGCCCTTGGCTCGCTGGTGGAGGGCTACCGGGCGAACAGCGGAGTGGAATTGGTGGATCGTTTACTTACCCGGGGCGGCATGGTATCTATGATGCGGGTAACTTTGCTGGCGTTTTGCGCCTTTGGGTTCGGGGGAATCGTTCAGAAAGCCGGCATGCTGGATGTTCTGCTAACTCATCTCCTTAAATTTGCTAACACCACCGGAAAGCTTATCGCCTCCACCGTGGCCGCCTGCATATCCACCGCCCTGCTTACCGGCAGCTCATTTCTTTCCATTCTGATTCCCGGTGAATTGTTTGCACCTGCTTACCGAAAGTTTAACCTGGCCGCCAAGAACCTTTCCCGCACCACCGAGGACAGTGGCACCGTGGTTGTCCCCCTGATTCCCTGGAGCATTGCCGGGGTTTTTATGGCCGGTACCCTGGGCGTCGAAACTGTTGCCTATGCGAAATGGGCCGTCATGAACTACTCCGGCTTCTTGTTTGCCCTGCTTTACGGATTTACCGGTTTCGCCGTGGCACCGCGAAAGCGGGAGGACGAAACCATGCCGGGAAGTTAATCTTGATTTTTCACCGCCGAGGGCACAGTGACAACGTAACAGATACAAAATTGGTTCTCACAAACAATTTAAAGGTAAAGGAAGGCACTCATGAAAAGAAAAATAAATATCGCCTTGATTCAGCAGCACACGGTCAAAGACAAAAAAGATAATCTGGAGCAAGCTGTGAATGCGTTCGAGACAGCGGCGCGCCTGGGAGCCCAGCTCATTTGCTTTCCCGAACTGGCGTTCACCCATTTTTACCCCCAGCGGCCACCGGAAGGTGACCGGCTGGAACTGGCGGAACCGGTCCCCGGGCCAACCACCAAAATCTTCCAGGAATTAGCCCGGCGCTGGCATGTGGTCACCGTGATTAATCTTTACGAACGGGACGGTGCTCACACCTACGACGCCAGTCCGGTTATCGACACCGACGGTTCGCTGTTAGGAGTCACCCGAATGGTGCACATTCTGGAAGCGCCCTGCTTCCACGAGCAGCAATATTACACGCCTGGAGAAGGCGAGCCGCTGGTTTTCCAGACTGCCCTGGGAAAAATCGGGGTCGCCATCTGTTACGACCGCCACTACCCGGAATATTTGCGGGCTCTGGCTTTGCAGGGGGCGGAATTGGTGGTGGTACCACAGGCCGGTTCGGTAGGCGAATGGCCTCCCGGCTTATTCGAAGCGGAAATGCAGGTTGCTTCTTTCCAGAACGGCTATTTCACCGCCCTGTGTAATCGGGTGGGCAAGGAAGATTGTCTGACGTTCGAAGGCAAATCCTTCGTCACTGCCCCGGACGGTCGGGTGATTGCCCAGGCACCGGCTTTGCAAGATCACATTCTTCTCACAGAAATCGATCTGGAGGAGGTTCGCAATGCCCACGCCCGGCGCTACTTTCTCCGGGACCGTCGCCCGGAGCTTTACCAGCGCTGGTTCCAGGTCAACGAAACATCCTAAAATTTAAATGGAACCCGAAACGGTAAAGCAAATCCCTGATGAACGGTTTTAACCGCCCGGTTTTCACTTTCAATTTTTACCCCAAACTCCGAGCCATGGAACTGTCATTTGGTTGCAGGTAAACACTCGTCGTTGGGGAAAATTCGAGGCACTTGCGGGAATAAGAGGAACAATGAAGACCCGTACCTTGAAATCGGATGCGATTCTTCTGCTGGCATCGGCGATCTGGGGATTTGCCTTTGTGGCCCAGCGTGCCGGCATGGAATTCGTCGGACCATTTCTATTTAACGGGGTGCGATTTGCCCTGGGAACGCTGGTTTTGCTCCCTTTTCTTTTCCATCGGAAACGAAGCCAATCCGGCAAACGCCATCCCGGCAGGCAATCTCTCCCCCTGGAATTTCGCCTTTTTTCCGGAATGCTGGCGGGGTTTTTAATTTTTGCCGGCGCTTCGTTGCAGCAGGTGGGCATTGTGTACACAACCGCCGGAAAAGCCGGATTCATCACCGGATTGTACGTACTGCTGGTGCCGATTCTGGGACTGTTGTGGGGGAAGGCGTCGCGCCGCCTGACCTGGGCCGGAGCGGTACTGGCTGCGCTGGGGATGTACTTTCTCAGCGTCACCCGGGATTTCACCATTGCCCGGGGCGATTTGTTGGTGCTCGCCGGGGCTTTCTTCTGGGCACTACACGTTCAGCTAATCGACGGGCTGGTTAACCGCCTGGAGGCTCTGGAATTAGCGGTGTACCAGTTCAGCACCTGCGCCTTTCTCAGTCTGGCAGTGGCTCTCTTCACCGAACCCATCCACCGGGACGCGCTGCAAGCCGCTTACCTTCCCATTCTTTATGCCGGGGTGCTTTCGGTGGGAGTCGCCTACACCCTGCAACTGGTGGGACAAAAGGAAGCCCATCCTTCCCACGCCGCCATTATTCTCAGTCTGGAAGCGGTTTTTGCCGTAATAGGTGGCTGGCTCATCCTCCACGAACGACTGAGCAGCCGGGAGATTCTGGGATGTCTGTTAATGCTTAGCGGCATGCTGCTTTCGCAAGCGGGAAGTCCGCCCGCCCGTCCCGAAACCGAAACAAAATCCGCCGGCTAACCTTTTGCCGCTCCGGGAAGGAACGCCAGTTTCTTCAGAACGTTATTTTTCCTCTCCCCACATTTTCTTGATGAATCCTGCCCGACCGGAACCCACTTTGTAACTATTGTAACGCAAGGGATTCTTGCGGTAAAATTCCTGATGGTACTCCTCTGCAGGGTAAAATTCTTTTGCCGGACGAATTTCGGTAACAATCGGTTTGTCAAATTTTCCGGAAGCCTCCAGTTCCCGTTTGGACTTCTCGGCAATTTCCTTCTGCCGTTCGTCGTGGTAAAAAATGACCGTCCGGTATTGAGAACCGTAATCGGCAAACTGCCCGGCGGGATTGGTGGGATCAATATTGCGCCAGAAAACCTGCAGCAGCTCTTCATAAGAAATCCGGGACGGGTCGAAAACAATCTGCACCGCTTCCACATGGCCGGTGGTACCCGTGGAAACTTCTTCGTAAGTGGGATTGGGCAGATCGCCACCGGTGTAGCCCACCGTAGTGGAAATCACCCCCGGCAGATCGTCGTAAGGCGGTTGCATACACCAGAAACATCCCCCCGCCAGGGTGGCTATTTCAACTTTATCGATTTTAGAATCCTTAATCTCTTTCTTCTGCATGGCTCCTCCGGTACTAACTATTAGAAAAATAAGCAAGCTCAAAACAAAAAACCAGCGCACAGTATTCCCTTTCCTTTATGAGTGTAGTTTACTAACGAATCCCTGTCCGGCCGGGTTCCCCATTTTTTTTTGCAAAAGCAGACCGTTTTCTTGATCGGCTGGATTTTTTTTCCTACTTTCTTCCATCTTCAGAGGCGCAACACAACCAACGTGGCCTCTGAATCGACAAACAATTCATTTTACATTAAAAAAAGGAGGAATCGCGATGCAGCGTTTAAATAAATGGTTTGTTCTCGTTCTGGTGCTGTCACTAACCGGCCTGCTCGAGGCCCGGCAATGGAAACTGGATCCGGCCCATTCCAGCGTCTCTTTCGAGGTGAAACACATGGTCATTACCACTGTGGTGGGGAAGTTCGACCAATTTAGCGTAACGTTTGTTTCCGACAAAGACGATTTCAGCGACGGACAAATTCAGGCCACCATCCAGGTAAACAGCATTAACACAGACAATAAAACCCGGGATGACCATCTCCGTTCGGCCGACTTTTTTGACGCCGCCAACTTCCCCACCATCACCTTTGTGAGTAAACGCTTCGAAAAGACCGGAGAGAACCAGTACAAAATTTCCGGCGATCTCACCATTCGCGGGATTACCAAACCGGTGGTTCTGGATGCCACCCTGGGCGGAGTAATTCAGGACTTCCGGGGGAAAACCCGCGCCGGCTGGGAAGCGACCACCACCATCAATCGCTTCGATTTCGGATTGCAATGGAACAAAACACTGGAAAGTGGCGGCCTGGTTGTGGGAAAAGACGTTAAAATCACCATTCGGGCGGAATTCATCGCCCAGTAGCGAGACAAAAAGGGGTTCGCCCATTCCCGCGAACCCCTTTTTAAATCCTCTACGGAAGAAATTATTTTTCAATTGAATTTCCGTTTTCGGAACGGCATATTGAGGCGGCGATTTAAATGAAACGGACAAATGGGTCACGGACATTCACATTCTCACCAGCACTCTTCCGGACACTCTCACCTGCATTCCACCGGATTTCGCCTCCTTCTGACCATGGTGCTCAATTTCGTGATCACGCTGGCGGAAATGATTGGCGGAGTATTATCCGGAAGCCTCTCCCTCCTTTCGGATGCCCTGCACAACTTCAGCGACGGCATTTCGGTACTGCTCAGTTACCTCGCCCTGAAACTTAAAGAACGCGAGCATTCTTACCGCCACACTTTTGGACTGAAGCGGGCGGAAATTCTGGCGGCGGTTATTAATTCCGCGGTGTTGCTGCTGATTTCCGGGTACCTGTTTTACCACGCCTTCCGACGCTTTGCCACGCCCACCGAAATTACCGGCAGTCTGATGTCCGTGGTGGCCGGAATCGGACTTCTGGCCAACGTACTCGGTACCGTACTCCTCCATCGCGACTCCAGGCACAGTCTGAATATTAAATCCGCCTATTTACATCTGTTAAGCGATGCCATCTCTTCCGTGGGCGTATTATTGGGAGGATTGGCCATCATTTTCTGGAAAGTGTACTGGGTGGATCCGGCGCTCACCATTCTAATTAACCTCTACATCCTGAAGGAAAGCTACCAGATTCTGATTCGTGCCATTCACATTCTCATGGAAGGGACTCCCCCGGACATTTCGCTGGAGGCGATTCGCGACGTGGTGGAATCGTTGCCGGATGTGCAGGACATTCACCACATTCACGTCTGGATGGTGGGCGAAAACGACATTCATCTGGAAGCGCACGTCAACGTAAACGACATGAAAATCAGCGAGAGTGACCGGCTCCGGCAGAAGATTGAGCGGGAGCTCCGGGAACGCTTCAACATCCGCCACATCACCCTGCAATTCGAGTGCAATCAGTGTCGGCAGGTGGGTCTGATTCACAAATAGACCGGCGCACAATTCGCCCCAACTGTTTCCTCTCCTCTCGAAAAGCTCTCCCGACACACCGCCGCCTTCCCCCTGTCCTTGTTCCGGGCGTTTTTCACCGGAAAAGTCTGCCCACTCAGGGCGTTAAAGGGTAATTAGCACCCGCTTTCAGGCGGTTCAGGGTTTTAACAATTTCGCCCTGCACCATTTCGGGTAGAGCAGGCTGTTGTAAAACTTGCCGGCAACAGTCCGCTATTTCTGCTCTGCGGTAATGGTACCCATACCAGCCCAACGCTTCCACCGCCGCGCGGCGCAGCTCCGGCGGGTAATCCGGGGATTCGACAATCCGTTTCAGCTCATCGATAGCGGCCGTAAACCGATAGGTGCGAAAGGTTTGTACTGCCTGCAGGCGTTTTTTCAACGGCAGTTCCCGGTTTTCGACGGTGGGTATTAAATCGTTGTTCAACCATTCGCGATCTTTCCGGGCCAGTCGCTTGAAGCGCTTCTCCAATTGCTGGCGAAGCGGAGAGGCTTGCATTTTTTTCAAGGCTTCCAGGGCCAGCGGAAGCGCTTTTTCAGCACCGATTTTGCTCACCGCTTCCCAGGCGGCGTTCTGAACCCGCCTGGCCGGATCGTTTAAAATGGTGTGAACCAGCGCCGGAAGATAAATCTCCCGTCCAACATCTCCCATCAGCCGGGCGGAAAAACGCCGGATGAGCTCGTAGGGATCGTGAATGGTTTCCAGTAAAATTTCCTCGAAATCGTTGCTGCGCCCGGCCGCCAGATTTTTGAACGCTTGCAACCGAACCGTGTAGGCCGGATCGGTGCGGTAAATCAAAACCAATTCGGGAATGAACTGTTCGCCGACCAGGGCGGAGTAATTTTCCACCGCAAGCGCGCGTAAGGGCGCCAGTTCACTCCGCAGCAGACGCTGCCAATACTGCTCGTCCGCGCGGTTTAGCACTAAATTGGGGTAGAGATCTCCCGAGAACGCGGTAATATTCCAGAAACGGAAAGTCGGATCGCCGATCAAATGCGTTTCCAGGTAATTACGCTGGAGATGCCAGAGTCCGACCCGGACCCCAAGCCCTAGTAACCCCAGTCCCTCGTCAGACCAGACATCCTGCAAAACGTTGACGCTATTCGCCACCCCCACCACCACATTTCCCTGTCCAAACACATACTCAGCCGCCATATTGGGATATTCCGGAAATGCTCCGTTAAAACACTGGTCGAAAATCACCACCTTTGGTTGGGGAGCAATTTGCCGCACATCCTGGGGGTAAATATCCTGCCAGGCGCTTAACAGGGAATCGCGCGCCACCACCGAATCGTC
This sequence comes from Calditrichota bacterium, assembly GCA_024276455.1. GTDB lineage: Bacteria > Calditrichota > Calditrichia > RBG-13-44-9 > RBG-13-44-9 > JAJRXE01. The sequence goes on along the minus strand of JAJRXE010000516.1, from coordinate 312 downwards.
AAAGGCTCCGGCAAACCAATCCGCCGGTACGCCGAACTTCTCCTGGTAATAGGCCTTTACCTTCTCAAGGTCACGTCCCCGGCGTTTTGCCGTGCGCAGTTTGCCACGTAAAAACCGTTGAATGGCTTCCACCTGTTGCTGAATGCCCGTGGCAGGAGGCAATCCCAGAAGGTACTGGGCTTCCACGGCACCGTGAGCATGAAAAATAGCCAGATCCAATGCCGGGGCTTGCAGTAAATCCAGCAGGCGGGCTTTTAGAAACGGTTCCATGGCATGGTTCAAAAAAACCAGGTTTCCTCCGGGGACAAACAG
>JAJRXE010000515.1 GCA_024276455.1 Calditrichota bacterium | reverse complement strand
AGCATGGAGTACGACGATCTGGAGTTACAATACATTGAGGGGCAGGGAGAAAAAGACCACCACGACTTTATGCGGCAGATTGCCCGCAACCTGATGCGGCGAGTCCTGCTGAACATGGTCGCATCACGCACCTCCTTATTAAAAAACGACAAGTTCGGCAATGTCATCCGCTTTCTGGTAAAAGAAGGCGACATTCGCGATACGGAAATTCCCTTTGGCTGTATTGCCACCGACCTGGTTTCCGGAAAACCGGTTTATTTTACCGAAGGAGACATTCAACTGGCGGTGCAAGCCAGCAGTAGCATTCCGGGCTATTTGCCCCCGGTACACATGGATTCGAAAGTGTTGGTGGACGGAGCGGTGGTTTACAACTTACCCATTCCTTTTGCCCGGCAAATGGGCGCCAATTTCATTGTTGCCGTGGACGTCAAACGGGAACTTCGACCCATTACCGACTTCAAGAACGTTTTTGATATTATTTTGCGCGCCAACGACATTACCTCTTTCGCTCTGCATCAGGAAATTGCCCGGGATGCCGACATCAGTATTCAACCGGAGGTGGGCGATTTTATGTGGTACGAATTCAAAAAATTGGACGAGCTAATTCACGCCGGAGAAAATGCTGCGTACGCCAAATTGGATCAAATTAAAGACCTGGCTCACCATCGCAAACGAAAGCTTTGGGCTCAATTAAAGGCTATCATTAAAAGCTAATTTCTTACACCAAAAACGAATGATTGTCGAACAAGGAACGCCGGTGATTATTTCCATTTTTCCAGACAATTATTTCCCTTGCTCGAGCCTTAAATAGGATGGTAAACAGACGGATTCAAATAGAAAAAACGTGTGTCTTTTTAGAAGCGCTCACATCAAAACAATGGTGAAATTGGAAGAGGAAAAACCTTGAAGCGAGTCGTAGTAATAGTTCTGGATGGCGTTGGAATCGGTGAGCTACCGGACGCGGCTAAGTACAACGATCAGGGAAGTCACACACTGGGAAATTTAGCACGGGCTGTGGGGGGGCTCCGGTTGCCAAACCTGGAAAAATTAGGGTTGGCGAATATTGAACCCCTGTTTGGCCTGAAACCCCTCCGACAACCGCTGGCGAATTTTGGTAAAATGGCCGAAAAATCTCCTGGCAAGGACAGCACCACCGGTCACTGGGAAATTGCCGGTTGCATCCTGGATTTCGCGTTTCCGACCTACCCGAACGGTTTTCCTCCAGAGGTACTGGAACCGTTTAAAAAGCGCATTGGACGGGGAATTCTGGGCAACAAACCGGCTTCCGGCACCGAGATTATTAAAGAGCTGGGCGAAGAACACCTGCGCACCGGTTTCCCCATTGTGTACACCTCAGCCGACAGCGTTTTTCAAATTGCCGCCCACGAAAAAATCATCCCTCCGGAAGAACTGTACCGAATGTGCGAAATTGCCCGGGAGATTCTGCAGGGAAAACATGCGGTGTCGCGAGTTATTGCCCGGCCGTTTATCGGCGATTCGCCGGAGAATTTTACCCGGACGCGGGGACGGCGGGACTTCTCCCTGAAACCACCCTGCAAACTGGTGCAAAATTGCGTGCAAGAAGCCGGAATGACCACCGTGGGCATTGGGAAAATCGACGACTTGTACGCCGGGGTGGGACTGGACATTAAACTTCACACAAAAAGCAATGCCGATGGGGTAAACGCCCTGCTGGAACAATTACGGGAGCGGGAGGAAGGTCTGATTATGGTGAACCTGGTGGATTTCGACATGCTGTGGGGACACCGCAATAACCCCCAGGGGTTTCACCAGGAACTCCAGCAGTTCGACCAACAAATACCCGCCATCCTGGAGCTGTTAACCCGGGACGACCTGCTCATTCTCACGGCCGATCATGGAAACGACCCGACCACCCCCAGCACCGACCATTCCCGCGAGTACGTCCCCTTGTTGGTTTACGGGAAAGGCATTAAGCAGGGGATCAATCTGGGGATTCGACAAACTTTTGCCGATCTGGGTAAAACGGTTGCCGACGCATTGAATATTCCGGATTGCGAAATCGCCGGAACAAGTTTCTGGGAAATGATTCGTTAACCATTAAACCAAAAGAAAAGATGGCGCGATGAATATTGTTTGGGACAAATTAAAGAAAAGTTTTATCGACAGTTTAAATACGGCCATTGAAAAATCCGAGGAACTAACCCGGGTTGGCCGTCTGAAGCTGGAAATTCTTCAGGTGGAACACCGCCTGGAAGAGAAATTCACCCAGCTGGGCCGCCATCTTTACGAAAATTTTCCGGAGAGAATTGCGGATCTGAAAAACGATCCGGTGGTTGCCCGCCTAAGGGAAGAAATTCAGGAGCTGGAAAAGCTGCTGAATGAGAAAGAGCTGGAGCTGGCGAAGATTAAAAAGGAAGAAGGGATTAACTTTGATTCGTAGGCATCTGCTGCGGACATCACTGGCCGGTTGGCTGTTGCTCTGGTTCATTTCCGGCGGACACTCCAATTCGCTGGCAGGCGAGCGCCCCGACACCCTTCACCTGATTGCCGCCGGCGACCTGATGGTAGGTTCCTGGGTCAAAGAGGAAATCCGCCGCAACGGATACGACTATCCTTTCCGGCAAATTCAACCGTTGCTGAAAGAGGCCGATCTGGTGTTTGCTAACCTGGAAGCGCCCTTTGGCACCCGGGGAACCCCGGTGGAAAAAACCTACACCTTTTTGGTGGACACCGCTCTGGTGGGCGTTTTAAAAGCGGGGCGGGTAAATCTGGTAAGCATTGCCAACAACCACATTCTGGATTACGGAGAAGAAGCGCTTCAGGAGACCATGCAGCTACTGAAACGGCAGGGAATTGCCTTTGGCGGCGCAGGAAGAAACCTGACCGAAGCCCGCCGGGCGGCATTATTACAGATCAAAGGAACCAAAATCGCTCTGGTTGCCTACAGCCTTACTTTTCCCAAATCGTTCTGGGCCACCGACAGCTCGGCCGGGGCCTGTTTTCCTTCTCACACCTTTGTTTACCGAGACATTCAAAAACTTAAGCGGGAAAACGATCTGGTGATTGTCTCCTGCCACTGGGGAGAAGAATTGCGGGAAACGCCAAAACCGTACCAGGTTAAGCTGGCCCACCGGTTGATTAATGCCGGCGCCGACGTAGTGTTAGGACACCATCCCCACGTGGTTCAGGGCATCGAGGTGTACCGGGGCAAAATCATCGCGTACAGCCTGGGAAACTTTATTTTTGGTTCCTACAGCGAAAACGTGCGGGACAGCATGATCCTCTCTCTGAAATTTGCCGGCAACGAATTCCTGAGCGGAAAGGTTTTCCCGCTTTGGGTGTACAATCGGGAAGTCAATTTCCAGCCCCGCCTGCTGGAAGGCAACGCCCGAACCCGGTTTCTGGAAAAATTGAATAATCTTTCCCGGGAACTTAACTCAGGGAGAGACGTTATTAGTAACGATGGAATAATAGGGATAAAGAATTGACAAATAACTTTAATAATATCAATCTGTTAACACAAACAGAGGTAAGGAGGTAGTGGGAAAAATATGGCGCGAAGCACAACCAGTCGGGCGAGTCAGTCGTTAGACAAATACTTACAAGAGATCGGCGAAGTACCCTTACTTACGCCGCAGGAGGAAATTGAATTAGCTCGACGCATTAAGCAGGGCGATCAGGAAGCCCTGGAAAAACTGACCAAGGCCAATTTGCGTTTTGTGGTAAGTGTGGCCAAGCAGTACCAAAATCAGGGGCTCTCTTTGGGCGATCTGATTAACGAGGGGAATCTGGGCCTGATTAAAGCCGCCAAACGGTTCGACGAGACCCGGGGATTCAAGTTCATCTCCTACGCGGTGTGGTGGATTCGGCAGAGTATTTTGCAAGCTCTGGCGGAACAATCGCGGGTGGTGCGCTTACCTCTGAACCGGGTCGGAGCGTTGAACAAAATCGGGAAAGCCTACTCGGCCCTGGAACAGGAGTTCGAACGCGAACCCAGCGCCAGCGAAATTGCCGAACAGCTGGATATGACCGATTTTGAAGTGGCTGACACGCTAAAGATTTCCGGTCGGCATCTGAGCATGGACGCTCCGTTCAGCAACAGCGAAGACAACCGCCTGCTGGACGTCATCCAGAACGATCACCAACCACCTCCCGACAAAGACCTTATTAACGAGTCTTTACGGGTGGAAATCGATCGAGCGCTGGCAACGCTGACCAAACGCGAAGCCGAAGTGGTCCGCCTCTATTTTGGTCTCGGTCAGGAACATCCGCTCACGCTGGAGGAAATCGGCGAACGCTTTAACTTAACCCGAGAAAGGGTCCGTCAAATTAAAGAGAAAGCCATTCGCCGGCTGAGACACACCTCCCGTAGTAGAGCTTTGCGAGCTTTTCTGGGTTGAAATCAATCTTTCTTCTTCGTACCAGAAACCCCGGTCGAACAACCGGGGTTTTTTTATGCGTCCGGGCGGAGAGAAAAAGCCCTTGCTTCCCAGAACGGTCTCCGGTATATTTTTTGAGTAAGCGCTTTGGCCGGGTTACAGAAGCCCTGTTAAACAGTGAAGTGAAACGTAAACGTAATTGTGACGAAAAAGGACCGTCGAAATGAAAAAATCCCTTTCCCTCTTAATTTTGCTAACCACGGTAATCGCCCTTTTTGCCGGCGAAAATAGAACCTTCCCGTTACATGTGTTTTTCACCAACGACGTGCACGGTGGGATCATTGAACAGAAAGCCGATTTCCTGAATCCGGAATTTCCGCCCACTCTGGGCGGAGGCGCTTCGGCGGCGGCCATCATCAAAAAGGTGCGCGAACAGGTTAAAAAAAGCGGCAATGGCGCTACCCTCTTAATTGATTCGGGGGACATCTTCCAGGGAACCCTGGTAGGAACCCTTTCCAAAGGGAAGGCGGTTGTCGAATACATGAACAAAATTGGCTACGACGCCTGCGTGCCGGGTAACCACGACTTCGATCTGGGAAAAGACAATTTGAAAAAACTCATTGAAATGTCCAATTTCCCCTGGATTTCCTGCAATATTATTAACAAAAAAACCGGGCAAATCTGGGAGCCGCTCCGTCCCTACCTGGTGAAAGAGATCGATGGGGTGCGGATTGGCTTTACCGGCGCCACAACGGTGGGAACTGAGTACATGAGTTTCCCCAAAAACATCGAAGGATTGCACTTCCTGCCGGAGATTCCTTCCCTCCAGAAAACCGTCAATATTCTGCGGGAAAAAGAGAAGGTGGATCTGGTCTTTGTACTGGTGCACACCGGACTTCCGTACGATGAAGAAAAAGGCTACCAGGAACTTCAGCAGACCACCTATGACGAAGTGCTCAAACGGGGTTACGCGAACGCCATGGAAATCGCCCACTTTGTTAAGGGAATCGATTTACTGCTGGCAGGCCACATTCACAAAGGGTACCGGGAACCCTGGGTCGATCCGGTCAACCACACCATTTGTCTTCAAAACTACGGAAATGGGGGTAATCTGGGCTGGATTGTGCTGGACATTGACCGACCGACCCGCTCCATTGCCGATTTCTACACGCCGGCAGCCGACGGAATGTTGCTGTTGCTTCAGGAGGATGAATTCTGGCCGGACACCTCGGTAGCCGCTTACTTGCGAGAACAGCAGAAAAAATATGAGAAAGGTTTTGAGGAAGTAATAGGTTACACCGAAACCGCTCTGACCCGGGCCGGGGTAGGAGAAGCCCCCATGTACGACCTGGTCACCGATGCCATGCGGGAACGTCTGGACGCTGATTTTGCGTTCACCAATTTCGGCGGCATCCGGGCGGATTTGAAAATCGGACCGATCACCAAACAGGATATTTTCAAAGTACTTCCCTTCGGGAATCAACTGGTGGAGTTTAAAGCCAGCGGGCGCTTTCTGAAAAAAATTCTGGAGGAAAAACTGAAAGGAAATCGCCGGGGGTTAGCCATTTCGGGCGGCAAAATTGTGTACAACCGCAACCTTCCCGACGGGCACCGCATTGTCCAATTCTTCATCGATGGAAAACCGCTTCAAGCGGATAAAATTTACCGGGTAGTAACAACGGACTATCTGATGGAAGGCAATTCCGGTCTGGAAATTCTGACCACCATTCCGCAGGAAAAGGTGGCGTACACCGGCATTCTGGTCCGGGAAGCGGTTATTGAATATGTGAAGAAGCATTCGCCCCTGCGCATTGAATTGCAGGGACGCTGGAAAAAAAACGATCATGCACAACCGGATCCGCAATGGATTCGGCAGTTCGAAGACCCCCAGGCCAGCGCCCGGTAAACAGAGCGTTTCGTTGGCATTTGTAGAAATAGAAAGTCGGAAAAAAACAATGGCTTTTTTATATATTGATGCAGTTGGCGGTGCGGCCGGCGATATGTTGCTGGCCGCCTTTTTCGATGGGCTGGTTCCTTTCTACTACTTTCGAGAGCAAATCGGACAGCTCGATCTTCCGGATTTTGATCTTTCTCTGGAAGAGGTGACCCGCCATGCCATTGGAGCAAAACATTTTACAGTGAAAAGCCAGGACCACACCCTCCGGCACCTGGCAGACATTGAAGCGCTGATTCAGGCAAGCCCCCTTTCTCCCTGGGTGAAAGAACAGGCCGTGGAAGTATTCCGGGAATTGGGAAAACGGGAGGCCGACGTCCACCGGATTCCCCTAGAGAAGGTTCATTTTCACGAGGTGGGAGCAGTGGATTCCATTATCGACATCGTGGGGTTCTTTATCTGCCTGGAATATTTGTCCCCGGAGAAGGTTTTTACCTCACCGTTGCCGTTCAGCCAGGGCATAATCTCGGCCGCCCACGGCACCCTGCCGGTGCCGGCCCCGGCCACCCTGAAAATCTTACAGGACTACCCGCTGGTTTATCGTCCAATCGAAGGTGAATTGGTTACGCCCACCGGCGCCATTCTAATTAAGCACATCT
>JAJRXE010000514.1 GCA_024276455.1 Calditrichota bacterium | reverse complement strand
ATACTCGTAATTGTCATTATAAAAGTTGCAACTAAAATTATTTTTTTGCAGATACTATAATATGCATATTATCGGATAAAATATTTGCGAAAAAAATCATTAGAACTATTATTTTTCTGTGGTAGAATTGACTACAAAGGCTGGCTTAAACATAAATATTTGTTACAGTTAACAAACTCATTGAAAAAAATGAATGCAACATCCTCCCTGGCTTACCTCATCAGTAATTTTTCGGTCTAAAATCAAAGGCTCAAAAAATAATACAATAAATTTTCTACCCATTTCCGCCTTGCCTATCAAAAAATCATTCCCTCTTTTAAGGCGTAATAAGTTAATTCGGCAATGTTTTTTAAATTTAATTTTTTTAAGATTCTTTGCCGATACGTGCTTACTGTGTTCGGACTTAATGCAAGAAGTTGGGCAATTTCCTTAATTGTTTTTCCCCGGGCTAACAACGTCATAATCTCCATTTCCCGGTCAGACAGTTTCTCGTGATTGGTTTGCACCATGCTGTTGCTAAAACTTTGAGCCAACTTTTCGGCAACCCGGTTGCTTACGTACCTTTTTCCCTGGGCAACCAACTTAATAGCCTGAATTAATTCCTGAGCGGACTGATTTTTAGTAATGTAAGCCATCGCTCCGGCTCGAATAGCCCGTAGAGCATAAAGTTCTTCTGGTAACATGGTTAAGATAATAAAAGACAAATGGGGGTTAATTGCTTTTAACTGTCGCAATACATCCAACCCATCTCTTCCGGAGAGGCGAATGTCCAGAACCACGACATCGTATTCATTTCCCCGTACCTTCTCGATGGCCTCGGAAGCATTACTGGCTTCGTCTGCAACCAGGAGGTCTTTATTCTCGCTCAAGATTTTTTTTAGCCCTTCCCGAAAGAGCGTATGATCATCGACTAACAAGATTCGAATCATAAACTTTCCCTCTCTTCTTTTGTCAGCGGAATGCTTACCTGAACGATGGTTCCTTTTCCGGGTTTTCCTGTAATTTTAACCTGCCCTTTAAGAGCCTGGGCCCGGGCAAACATCCCCATTATTCCATAGGAATCGGGATGGTGAATTTTCTCTGGAGCGATGCCGATTCCGTTGTCTTCCACCGTCAACCGCACCGTTCGAGCGTCACATGTTAACTCCACCCGCGCCATGGAAGCAGACGCATGTCTGATGACATTGGTCAGGGCTTCGCAGGTAATCCGATAAAGGGCGGTGGCAACTTCTGGACTAATTTCTTTTTCGCAATTGCGCCATTTTAATTCGATATTCAGCCCGGTGGACTTTTGGATTTCCCAAGCCTTCCATTTCAACAAATTAGTTAAATCGTCCCGGTTTTGGATTTCCGGGTGGAGTTCATAGGCAATTCGTTTAATATCCTCAATCACCCCCTTCACCCGGTTCGACAAACTCTCCAACTGTTGTGCATATTGTTTACTCATTCGGGCAATTTTGGGAAGCATCAAATCGATTTCGATTTGCAGAAGCGACAACTTTTGCCCCAGATCGTCATGAATATCCATGGCAATGCGGGACCGCTCCCTCTCCTGAATGGTTTGCAAATTTTTTGTTAAAAAGAGCAGTTGTCGCTGCGACTCTTCCAGACTTTCTTCATATTCCTTTCGAGCGGTAATGTCCAGGGCAATCAAACTAATCCCGATAATTTCTCCTTCCACCATAATGGGCTGATAGGAAACGTCGAACCAGTAATTAATCCCCTCCCGATCTGTAATTGCATAATCGAAACGTACCGACTGACCATGCAGGACCTTAAGTATTCGCTCGCGAGCGTTCTCTCGGAAACGGGGTGGCAGAAAATTGTACCAAATTTCTCCAACTTTCAACTCTTTCCCCAACAACTTCCGGGTATATTCCTCCGCCGGCCGATTAAATTGCTGAATAACCCCCTGCTTATTAAATATCAGAATGGAAATTTGGTTGCTGTTAAATACGGCATTCAGTTTTGCCTGGGATTCTTCCACCTCCTTCAAAGTTTGGATTAACTTATTTTCGGTTTCTTTTCGTTGACTAATGTCTTTGGTGATTCCGGCAAAACCAATCGGGTTACCGCGGGAATCTTTAATCACCCCCACACTTAACTCAATGGGAAACTCGCTGCGGTCCTTTCGGACGCTGAAGTACTCCACACTACGCATTTGACCGTCTGCCAGGGTTTTCTGAATATTTCTGGTGGCACGGTCCCGATCGCGAGGGGCAATAAAATTTAACGAACTTTGCCCAATTATCTCTTCCTTGCTTTCAAAACCATACATCCGAACCAATGCCGCATTCACATACAGAATGTTACCCTCCAGATCTGTAATTGTAAATCCGTCCACAACCGAGTCAATAATAGTTTGCAATTCGGGAGGAATTTCTAATTTTTTTTCCTGAAATTTCACTCTCTTTAGCGGCATCATTGATTCCAATTGTGATTTGAATAATTATTGCCTCACATAAATTCCCGCCAATGGTTCGGAGGTGCGCTCGGGTCGTCGTATTTTAAATTTATTGGTTACGGTTCTATTCCTCTTTTACAATTCGGATAATTCTAATTGAGAACTTTATTTAGGCTTGCCTGACTTTATCTTTAATATTGAGGGGACAAATAAATCCAGCAGGTTTTCTTTAACCACGGACATCCATTCTCGGTGTGACCAGCACGAAAAGCTTCAATCCAAACAACGTATTTGAAAAGCAAATTTAAAATAATCAAAACCGGGCAATCCTATTATTTTAAATCCATGAGTATTTACGTAAAATATTTATTGATAGAGAAATTATAAAAAATATCGCTCCTCAAAGCAATCCAAAAATCAGTTTTTATTCCAAAAAATAATAACGCATGAACACCCGCGGCAGGTGTAATCAAAAAATATTCAAATGTTCCCCTCTTTATTCTAAGAGGGGAACATTTTCAGAAACCTCCAACCCGTCTTAATTTGTTGCAGAACTCATTGCTTGGTACCCAACACGTGCACCGAGCGATACCCGTTACCATTTTGCGGGGTTTCCACCTTAATGGTAATAAATACCTGAGGTGCCTCCAAACTATCTCCCGGTGTCCAGGTAAAACTGAACTGGGTCGTTCCCGGTCCGCTGATCTGGGTATCTTCCAGAAGGATATCGGTGTCTCCGAAGACATCCCCGTCCGTGGCAGAAATGGTGATTCGGCTATCGGCAACCAGAGGACGTCCCCAGATATCGTGAATGGCGTATTGGAAATTTACCGGTGTATTGGTATTATTATACGTGAAGCTGGAAGGAGTAACCACAATGGGGGCGGTGGCATCGGACAACAAGATGCGGGTACCTTTAATAATTGATTTGCTAAGAACCGTATCGCTGTAAGTCCAGCCGAAAATGTGGGCAAAGGCGCTGTCCTGCGGATTGGGAGGTAACGGATCGGCGGTCATGAAGCGAACGGTGGCTCGCCCCATATCGTCGGTAACGGCGCTGCCATCCACAATACCGTAATCGGAAGAAAAATACACCACGGTACCCGGTGCCACCGGATTTCCGTATCTGTCGCCCACAAAGGCGGTCACCTGGTCGATCAGTCCGTGGTAAAGGAGGCCAGCAATGTTCACTTTGCTCGGTGCCAGACTAAAATGATCCGCATCGGGGAGCCCGCCGTAAATGGAAAGACGAACCGGGGTGCTCCAGATTAATTTACCATCCACCGTGGCGGAAGCCTGTATTTGCACCGGACCGGCGACTATTCCACTGTTCAGGACGGTGGAAACCAGGCCGTTACGGGTCGTCATGGTATCCGGGGAGAGATATTCGCCGCCGTTAGGGCCGTACAAGATCTTGAATTCCACCAGCACCCGATGGGTCTGATCCACCGGAACGCCGCGGGCATCTTTCACCACGAAGGTAACTTCGGCGGTTTCCTGCAAACCGGTTCCCATTACATAAATGTGCTGGGGATGATCGCCGTAAATTTCGATGTGGGCCGCCTTCCCGGATCTACGGGTTGTATCCGGGACCGTCCCGGTCGTGTCTTTCCCGGTGGAATCAGTAATTATTTTGCGCAAGGTCAAATCCGGCACGGTGACCACCTCCCCCTTTACAGCCAAAACGGTGGCCTCGGCCGCTTCGTAACCACCCTTGGACGCCTCCACGGTCACCTGCAGCTGATCTTCGGTTTCCCCGGAAAGATCGACGGATAATTGGTAACTTCCCTGGGAATTCGTTTTGGATTGGGAATAAAATTCTTTGACTGTAACCAGCGCATCCTCTACCGGTACAACTTCATTGGTCTGATCGACGGTGAAGACCTTCCCCTGTAAGGTGGCTAAATTTTTTTCAGTTTGAGTGGTTTCCGAGCAAGACCAGAACAAAACAGTTAGAGAAACGATGGTCGAAAGAACGAGACGCTTCACGTTACCTCCTGTCAATTTTATATAAAATCGCTTAATTCCAGTTTGGGAGAAATCAGGTTGTTTTGCCTGAGTTTATCGAACGCCATTTCGAAGGTTTGCATTCCAACGTCTACCCCGGTTTGCAGAACCGAAGGAATTTGATAGGTTTTCCCCTCCCGAATTAAATTTCGAACCGCGGAGTTCACCACCAGAATTTCCATCAGGGCAATCAGATCGTTTTTGTACGCCCGAGGAAGCAAACGCTGGGAAATAATGCCAATCAGCACACTGCTCAGCAAGGTTCGGACCTGCTGGTGCTGTTCCGCCGGAAAGATATTGATGATCCGATCGATGGTTTCCGGAGCGGAGTTGGTGTGCAATGTGGACAACACCAGGTGTCCGGTTTCCGCCGCCTGCAACGCGTAACGAATCGTTTCGGGATCGCGCATTTCGCCCACCAAAATAATATCCGGGTCCTCCCGCAACGCGCTGTACAAAGCCCGGGCATAACCAACCGTATGAACCCCGATTTCCCGCTGATGAATGATGCTCTTAATCGGGTCGTGAACGTATTCCACCGGATCTTCGATGGTCACAATGTGAGCCCGGCGGGTCTGATTGACTTCTTTTAACATGGACGCCAGGGTGGTGGATTTACCGCTTCCAGCCGGTCCGGTTACCAGAATAAGTCCTTTGGGGCGGTTCAGGAATTCCCGCAACACCGGCGGCATTAACAAATCGTCCATGGTGGGAATTTCCCGGGGGAGAATCCGCACGGCGCCACCAATGCCGTGGTAATGCCGAAAGATGTTAATCCGCAGGCGGGCAATGTCGTTCAGTCCCAGCGCCAGGTCCACATCGTGATACTGCTCGAAGATTTCCATTTGACGTTGATTCAACAAACCCAAGAGAAGCCGCTCCAGATTCTCGTGCGGAAGGGGCGGAATATCCAGCCGTTTCATTTCCCCCAGCACCCGGAGCATCGGGCGCTCGCCGCTGCTAAAATGGACATCCGAGGCATTGCTTTTGGCCGCAAAAATCAGAATATCTCGTAAAATTTCGTCCATAAGCCTGTCAAAAAGTTGAGAATGGTTTATTTCAGAATTTTAGGCGTAATAAAAATCAGCAAATCCGATTTTTTCTTTTGAGTGGTGGTGTGTCGGAAAAAATACCCCAGCAACGGGATATCCCCCAACAACCAGACCTTTTCCACCACTTTATTTTCGGTGGTTTTAATTAAGCCACCGATAGCCACGGTTTCTCCCTCTTCCACGGCCACGTTGGTGGTTACCTCTCTCCGGGCAATGATCGGTTGGGGGAAATCAACCGGCCCCACGTAGCCGGTAATTTCTTCCATGCGCGGATGAATGGTCATAATAATTTTCCCTTCTTCGTTCACCCGGGGCACTACCTCCACCAGCATACTGATCTGCTTATCTT
>JAJRXE010000513.1 GCA_024276455.1 Calditrichota bacterium | reverse complement strand
TCTTCTTGCCTTTTTCCCACCGGAAGTAGGTGGTTCATCCTGCTCCTTCTGCTGGTCGCCCTACTTACCTGCGGGAAGCAGCCGCAATCCGGGCAGGAAATCGTCCTCCGAATCGGCGACACTCAGATCGGTCTGGAGACCTTTCGCACTTACTACGAACTGGATCCCGCCTTTCCGGGCTACCGGAAGGGGCTATCGGGCTTAAAGGAGTACGCGGAGCAGATTGCAGACCGGGAATTGGCACGGCGCCTGGCGGAGAAGGAAGGGTTGTTCAACCTGAACCTGGACCTGAAACGCCGGCTGGAATCCGCCCGCCGGGAAGCCATTATCCGGGCGTTTTACCGTCAAGCGGTGGCTAATCAAATCAGCGCGACCGAAGAAGAACTCCGGGAGGTCTACCATTTAAGCCATTTCAAATGGCGGGTGCAACAAATCTTTACCCGGGACAGCAGTCTGGCCGCAAGCCTCTACCGCGAGTTGCGAGAAGGCCGCTCCTTTCAGGAACTGTTTGCCACAGTGCAGACGACCCAAAACGGTCCGGCTGCCGCCGTCGATCTGGGAGAAGTCCGCTGGGGCGAGCTGGATCCTTCCCTCGAATCGGCCCTCCTGCAACTGCCGGTGAGACGCTTTTCCCCTCCGGTGAAAAGCCGTTGGGGCTACCACATTCTTTTTGTCAATCGAAAAGAATCGGTCGCTTTTCTTACCGAAGACGATTTTCAAACCCGTAAAACCTCTTTGCTGAAGAAACTTCGCCGACGGAAGGAGAAAATTGCCGCCGGGCAGTACCTGAAAAATTTTCTCGATCCTTACCGGATTCGCGTCAAAGCGGCAGCTTTCCAAAAAGTGGCCCAAATATTAGACCTCCCCCTGGAACAACCGCTTCCCCATCTCGGTACTCGGGAACGCAAATTCAGCGATCGGGAGCTGCAGCACCTCTCCCGGGTTCTGCGGGAAAGTCCCGACCAACTGTTCATGACCAGTACGCGGGACCAATGGACGCTGCGAGATCTAGTGAAAGAGCTGGAAGAATTGCCTCCGGAAAAGCGCCCTCCCCTGTCCTCCCTGTCCGCCTTTCGGGAAGGCATTGGCATTTTAATCCGTAATCATTTTTTACTGCAAGAAGCCCTCCGGCGGGGTCTGGACAAAACCTCCGCGGTTGACTCCGTTACGACCGATTACGCGCGCGACCTGGCCTATCGCCATTATTTGCAGGAAACCTACGCCCATTTCCAGTTACCGGCCGAGGTGGCCGAATACTACCAGGTCCGGGAGAAGGGGACAATCGCTCTCCCGGAAGTTCCTTCCACCGTTCTGCCAGGCATGGCCACCCGGGAGAGCTACCAGCTTTATTACGCCGCCCGGCAATTACACCGCCGTTTGTGTGAAGCCTTCCCCGAAGTGCCCATCTGGATTAACGAGCCCCTTCTGGCAAAAGAGGCCCGGCGCATTAACTGGAACCAGCCAATCCGAATGTTTGTGACCGAATGGCCTTTCTAAACAAAATGTAGCCATTTTAAATAGAACACCCGTAATGATCGCCCGTTACTTCACTGACGGTCGCTCAGCACCAGCCGGTGGAAATCTCCCTGCGTCCGGGAATCCGGCAATACCCTTTCAAGCTTCGCCAATTCCACACCTTCCACCATGAAAACCAGGGTTTGAAAAGCGGCCAGAACTTCCTCCGTGGTGAAATTACAGTGACCGTAGCGAGGAATGGGAATCTTCACAAAATGGGACATCGAACCGCTATTCAGCACTTTCTGGGCATAAAGTTGCTGATGCCAGAAAGGAACAATGGGATCGGCCATGGTGTGCATATTCACCAAAGGGATGCTTAGCACGCCGCTTGTCTGGTAAAAGGCTTCAATCTCCTGCAGAGCCCTCTGATCGGCCCGGAATCGCTGCACCTGCGCATTCAACTTGCGGTCGTTCAGGGAACCGCGGTACACCCGCTCCATATTGTCAAACGGTTGTCCGCCCAACTCCACTCTCGCATCGTTGGTGGCAAACACATTGTACCAGAGTAATCCCAGCACTGTCTTCCCAATGGTGGACGGCTCGGTTGGATCGAACGGGGCGCGGGTAACCGAAAGTAGCTGCATTGTGGCCGCCATATTGTTCTGAATGGCATCTAAAATGCGTGGCACGTACACCTCGTCCCAGTTGTCGATTACTTCCTGCGGAATGTCCACCGGACTTCCCGGAATGATTCCCGGGAAAAAATAATCGAACACCACCCGGAAATCGCCGATGTAATCAATCTGCTTGCGGAAGTCTCCCACCGGGCCGCAGGTGGCCAATCCCCCGTCAAAAATATCGGAATGTTGTTCGCAAGCCAGGGTGGTAATTGCTCCCCCCTCCGACGCCCCGGTCAAATAATGGTAATTCGGTTCGCCAAAGTTCTCTGTGAAAATCTCGTACAGCTCCACCAGATCGGCCACTCCCTCTTTAATCGCCAGTCCGTTTTTGCGGTAGCTGGTGATGGCAAAAGCGTACCCCAGACCGTTGATCAAATCCGGAATGTAGGTGGTATCGTCAACCCACAACTGATTTTCCGGGATTTCCACCGGTTTGCGTGGGTCCACATAGCCGTGGGCGAACGTTACCAGATTATGATTCCAACCCTCCACCGGTACCCAGATTTTGAAAACCGCTCCGCTGGGTTGCACCCCTTCCAGAACGTAGGAATTGCCTTCCTGCACCAGGGCATTCATTTTGGCCGAGGGTTGGTTAACCAGTGGCTGCGTTGGTTGAGAAGAACATTGAATCAAGAAAAAAGCAGTAATGACAAGCAGCAAGAAACGAACCGGTCGTATCGCAACGCCTGACTTTTTCCAGAACAACAAAGATGAACGATTTTTCATGACTCCTCCTATGAGTTTTGTTCCCAAAACAGTTTTAGAAGGGTTTCATTAACATACCATTGCCCTTCGGTTGACAAAGAACAGGGAGGGAAAAACGTGTTCGAATTAATCTTCCGCTTAAATTGATTCGCCGAAAGAAAGCAACTTTACTTGGATATTTAAAATTCCCATTGAAAGATCATTAGATAATTTTAATATGTTCAAAAATTAGGACTTAGTCAACAATTTCTCTTCAAAATTAAAAAAAATGGCCCGCTCGTTCTTTTTTTACCGGTGCCCAAATTTTAATTATTCATTTTTCTTCTTAAATCCTTATATTGATCTGTCTTTAACAAAAATTTTGGAGGCTACAATGAACCATTACGATATAATTATTGTCGGTGC
>JAJRXE010000512.1 GCA_024276455.1 Calditrichota bacterium | reverse complement strand
GGTAACGGTGGTTAAATGTTCTGCGGCGGCTTTCATGATTTCTTTTCCCACCACCGGGCTTCCGGTAAACATGATATGATCGAAGGGGTAGGACAACAGCTCCCGGGCCACCTGCTGATCGCCCTCGAACAGGTACGCTTCTTCGGGCGGGAAGAGTTCTTCCACCATCTGCTTCATTAAATGGGAGGTGTAAAGCGAATATTCCGAGGGTTTAACGACGATGCAATTACCGGCTGCCAGAGCGGAAACAAAGGGGCCAAACGTTAAATTGAAAGGGAAATTCCAGGGAGAAATAATCAGCACCACGCCGCGGGGCTCGTAACGAATCCAGGCCCGGGTAGTGAGTAATGCCCGGGTGGGACGCACCCGTTTGGGTTTCATCCATTTTTTCAGATGTCGAATGGCGTGCTTGATTTCGGAAAGCACCACGTAGATTTCCGTTAAATCCGTCTCCGCCGGCGGCTTGCGAAAATCCTGGTAAAGCGCCTCCTGAATTTTTGCCCGATTCTCCAATATCCAGCGTTGCAACCTCTTTAACTTCCGGATTCGCTCCCGGGCGCTGGTCTGAGCCACCCGGTAACGATGTTCTTTCTGCAACTGAAAAATCCGTCGAATTTCCTCTTTTAACGCCGGGTGAATCTCCTCCCCCTGGTCCGTTTGCTTCGGTAAATCATGCATTTTCAAAAATCCCTTTGTTTAAACCAGCTTCACAGATCGTTCCCTCAACCACCCAAATTTTCTTTGCCTTCCCGCATTTCAAAATAAGCAAGGAAGGCAGAAATTTACCGCGTTTCACCGCGGCAAACCGATCATTTTTTCTTGAGCTGGAAAGCCAACGCCACGGTAATGGAAAATTGCAATCCGCTCATCTCGGCGGACACGCCCCGGTAATTTCCCAGCAGCAAGTACTCCCGATAATCACGGGGAAATTTCGTTGTGCCGTTGGCCACCTTTTCCGGATTGTTGTCTCGCAATTCCTCGACGGTTCCGGCGGCAAAAATCGGGTAAGAGATTCGGGCAATTAAAAAAATGGGTTTGCGCAACACGCTCATCCCCACCCCCAGGCGGGTCAAAAATCCGCCGGACCCCTGGTAATTGCCGTTCAAAGGGATCACCACCCCACCGCTGTACACCCCATCGTAACTGCTCCGAATCGTGGTGTGGCGGAAAAAGGAGCCGATTAAAAGAGCGTTGATGGACACATCCGTCCAGCGGAACATTTCCAGTTCTCCCCCCAGGTTCCAGGAAGTGATTCGCAATTCCAGACGTCTGATGTCTCCGTTACCAAATTGAGCGTAATCCTCTCGCATTCCGGTCTGGTAGCCAAACTCAAGAGCGTACCCTCGTTTCCCCAGATGCCGGTAGCCCACTTCCGCCTGAACGCCAAAGACGCTCCTCATTCCCTTCAAAGCGCGCACCATGTAATTGGCATTCACCTGATTGTAGGTTTGGGTAAATTTTTCCAGGTCGGGATTGTCAAAAAATTCCGCACTCAGATTCATTCCCAGGGTCAGGAAATTTTGTGCCGGGGAGTGAGCCGAGCACAACAGCAAAACGGCAACGGTAATTAAAATTTTTTGCATGAAGGACAATTTCCTTTTTTCAGCACAAATTACTCATTGGAACCGGCAAAATCATGAAAAAAATAATATTGCGACGATTTCCGCCGCACCCGCGGAGGCCTTACAACCGTTTTAACACAATCAGCGAAAGATCATCAGCCCGTTTTGCCTCCCCCACAAACTGTTCGACCGCTTGAATAATCGTTTCGCCCACGGCAACGGCATTTTTACCGGAAACATCGGAAAGCAGCCGGAAAAGCCTTTTTTCGCCAAAAAATTCTCCCGCTCCGTTTCGGGCTTCAGTCACCCCATCCGAATAGACCACCAGGGCCTCGCCGGGCTGCAGTTCCAGCTGAACTTCCTGGTACTCGGCTTCGGGGCCCAGTCCCAGCGCCGGCCCGCCCTTGCTTAGCTCTTCCGGGTGGGAATTGCGCCGCACAATTATCGGGGGCATGTGCCCCACGTTTACCAGCCGAACGGTACCGGAGTTGGCACACACTTCCAGGTAAACCAGGGAGGCAAAGCGGTTGGGGAGACTGTCGCGGTAAAAGATTCGATTCATCCGGGAGGCCAGGCTGGACAAAGAGGAATAATCGGGTGCCAGCGCCCGCAAAACCGCCTGCACCCGGGCCATGAACAGGGCGGCACCCAGCCCTTTTCCGGAAACATCGCCCAGAGAAATGCCGTAACGCTGGTCCTTTAGCGGCAGGAAATCCACCAGATCGCCGCCCACTTCCCGGGCGGGGTGCGTGTACAACCAGGCTTCCCACCCGGGAATCTCGGGAGAACGTTTGGGAAGCAGCGCAGACTGAATCGCCCGCCCCGATTCCAGCTCGTCCCTGGCCAGCAGCTTGTCTTTTAACTCCAGCATCAAGACAAACAAAAGCAATAAAAAAGCGAAGAAAGAATAATCACCGTTTCCGGCGCCAAAGGAAAAATGCTCACCGTTAATCCGCACCGCCGGAAAGAGGATCAGCAGGACGCTGATCAGAAGCAGAATCCGCCGCGCCGGGGTGAGTTTCAACACCAACGCCTCGAACAACCACCAGCTCAAAAAGAACCACCGTTTAATTCGGCCCATCTGGCTCAGGCGGGTCTTGCGCTCTTCGGTCAGAAAATACTCTTTCAACTCCCGGTAATCGTTCCGCAAGGTACGTTTAAAATCGCCACGCCGTAAATCCTCAATCACCGTCCGGCCAATTCGTTCCTTCTTTTCTTCCATCTCAATCCTGACTATTTAGAGAAATCAGCTACCCTTCTACTTACGAGAAAATCTCCCGGTAGTTCAGCCGTATTTTACTGAGCGGTTTTTTTACTTTCCGGTT
>JAJRXE010000511.1 GCA_024276455.1 Calditrichota bacterium | reverse complement strand
CTGGATGATGTGTACAGTCTGGGGGCGGTTCCCAAATTTGCGGGGCAAGCGCTGGCTGCAGCGGCCTTGATTTACGGCGGCTGCCGTATCCAGGCGTTTACCGGTCCGCTGGATCAGGCCATCGATCTGGGATTCTTTGCAATTCCGTTCACCTTTTTGTGGATTATTTTCATCATCAACGCCATTAATCTGCTGGACGGGCTGGACGGGCTGGCTGGCGGGGTGAGTTTAATCATCAGTATCGGTTTTGCCATCATCGCCCTGGTGATTAAACTGCCTTTCTTGATTGTAGTGACTATCGGGCTGATTGGCGGCATTCTGGGCTTCTTACGTTACAATTTTTACCCGGCAAAAATTTTCATGGGAGATGTGGGAAGCCTGCTGTTGGGGTATGTGCTGGCTTTCTTTTCCATCGAAGCGTTGAAAGTTTCCGGAAGTCACCGGGTGTATTTTTTAACCGCCATGGTATTGCTCGGTGTACCGGTTAGCGATACGCTGATTGCCTTTCTGCGCCGCCTGGGCAGGGGAGAGCACCCGTTTAAAGCCGATCGGGAGCATGTTCATCACCGCCTTATGAAATTGGGCTTGAGTCATCCCCAAACGGTCTGGTTTATTTATTTATTCACTTTGCTTTTTACAATCGCCGGATTGTTCATGTTTTTCTTCCCGGGGGTTATTGCGTTAATTCTTTACATGGCGGCGTTTGGTTTCGTCCTTTACTGGATCTGGCGTTTGGGCTACGTGGAGTCGGTGTTCCTGCCGGGAAATGCCACCAACCCTTTATTTGCCAACCAGCTCAGCGGGCAACGGCCCCGGTTAAATCTCAATCGTATTCGCCACCGCCTGCTGATTCTGGCCTCCGACCTGGTCACCCTGAATCTGGCCCTTTACCTGACCCACTGGGTCAAGTTCGAATCCGGGCTTTTCCCGGTGACCGTTCGGCCCGCTCTGCTGTTCTCCGGGGAAGTTTTTCTGTTGTTCACCCTGGCCTGGCTCACCTTATTCTGGTTGAACAACCTGTACCAGATGCCCTGGGACGTGTCCCGGTTCGACAAAACCATGCGGGTCACCAAAGTCATCACTTTCGGAATCATTTTGCTGGGCCTCTTTACGGCCGATGCGCCGTTTGCTCTTCGGCAGTCGCACCTTTTGTCTCTGGGAACTTACTGGACGTTTCTGGTGGTACTGGTCAACAGCGGACGACTGTTGATTATTGAAGTGGAGAAAAAACTGCGTATTTTTGAGTACGCTCCCAAGCGCACTTTAATTATTGGCTGTAACGAAGTGAGTGAGCGCATTATTGCCGATATTCGTTCCAATCCCCATTTAATTTTTGAGGTGGTGGGTCTGGTTTGCCAGGACGGTAGGCGAAAAAATTTCCAGGGACTGCCGGTTCTGGGGAATTACGAGCAACTGCCGCGTCTAATTCAGCAGGAGAAAATCGAAGAAATCATCATTGCGGTGGAAGAAGGCCATTCCCGCGATTTTATTAAAATCCTCAATCTTTGTGCCGCCCAACAGGTGGTTTTAAAGGTTCCCCCCGGGGTGCACGAAATTTTCACCACTCAACAAATGAAACTGGCGGGCCACAGTTTCCTGAAAGTTTTCCCGGAAAGCATGGTCCTCTGGCAGTGGATGATCAAGCGTCTGTTTGATCTTACCGTGGCGCTGGCCGCCCTGCTTTTGCTGTCGCCCCTGATGGGGGGAATTGCCCTGTATTTGCGGGTGCGTTTTCACCGTGCTGTCCTGGTGCAGGTGCCCACCCCGGGGCGCAACGGACGGTTGTTTAACCTGCTGGTTTTCCGCCTCAACGAACGCGATTACGATCCAGAAAAAAATGTAATCTACGTGGGGCAAAGAAACCAGGCGGACAACTTGCGGGGCTTCCTGAAATTCCTTTATGAATACCGGCTCTACAAACTGCCCCAGTTGTTCAATATCCTCTTCGGGCAGATGAGCCTGATTGGACCCCGACCCGAACCGTTGACCTGGTACGAACAACTGCAAGAACTGCGCGGTATTATTTTCCTTCGACTCACAGTTCGTCCCGGACTCACCGGATTGGCGCAAGTGAAGTACCGCTACGAATTCTCCCAGAAAATAGTGGAAGAACGGATAAAATCGGACATTTATTACGTCGAAAACATGTCGCTGCGTCTGGATTTGCGAATTTTATTTTTAAGTCTAATTCTAATGTTGCGGGGACCGGGAAAACGTTTAACCTCTTGAAAAAATGAAGGGAACGCAGGACAGATTCATGAACAAGCCGCAGGAAACAGGTATTAAAATATCGGTGGTCATTGTCAATTACAATGTCAAAGAATATCTTTCGCAG
>JAJRXE010000510.1 GCA_024276455.1 Calditrichota bacterium | reverse complement strand
TGGGAAACCGTGCTACTTATCGGGGTGGTCTCCATTATTTACACCACTTTCGGGGGAATTAAGGCCGACATTTACTCCGACATCATCCAGCTAATAATTCTCTGGAGCGGAGCTCTGGTGGCCATCGGGGTGCTGTGGAACTTGCTGGACGGACAGGCCGGGGATTTTCTGGTCCGGGACCTTAATCGACTGCAGGTTTTCGATTTCCGGCACAGCGGGTTGGGCGACGGGCAAACCTTTGCCTTCTGGCCAATGCTCGTCGGCGGACTCTTTCTGTACCTTTCTTATTACGGCTGCGACCAGAGTCAGGCCCAACGCCTCCTGACCACTGCCACTCCCCGCGGAGCTCAGAAAGCCCTCTTCCTGAACGGTCTGTTGCGCTTCCCGTTGGTTCTTACGTACAGCACCATTGGCATTCTGCTCATTCCCTTTCTGCACGTTCACCCCGATTTTGCCCAACAATTGCAGGGACAACAACCGGATTTTCTGGTGCCTTACTTTCTGACCCAGTACATGCCCAAAGGCATTCTGGGAATTCTGATTGCCGGTATTTTTGCCGCTTCCATGTCCAGCCTGGACAGCGCCTTGAATTCTCTGAGCGCCGCCACTTACCAGGACTTTCTGGTCAAACTATTTCCCCGCCTGGCCAACCTGTCCGACCGGCGTCAAGTACAACTCTCCCGGTGGTTGACCATTCTCTGGGGCGCCATCGCCACCGGTTTCGCCCTGGAAATGATAGGGGGCTCCGAGACCGTCCTGGAACTGGTCAACAAAATCGGCTCTGCGTTTTACGGACCAATTTTAGCCATCTTCTGGCTGGGAATGCTGACCCGCCGCACCAATCAATCCGGTGCCATTCTCGGTTTAATCAGCGGGGTCCTCACCAACATTTTCCTCTGGCAATTTTACGGATCCCGGGTCTCCTGGCTATGGTGGAACGTGATTGGGTTTGGCGTTTCCTTTTTGTTGGGCTACGGAATCGGTCGCGCTTCGACTTCTTCTTCCTTCCCCTCCGCCGACGAATATGCCTTCACCGCCCACGATTTTCGTCAATATCTGACCGATAAAAAATATTACTTCATTTTGTTGGGGGTCTTCGTCGGAATTATTGTTTTTAGTTACCTGTTACAAGAATACTTATTTGCGTTAGCACTTCGTTAAAGAAGAACCCTTCCCTCTCATTGCAAGGAGAGAATAAATGTTGTACATTGTCTGGAACGAAGTCAACCATCTGGGAATTCCCATCCTTGATGAGCAACATCGGGGCATTGTCTCAACCATTAATTCTTTGCACTATTTCATTCAAAAGGGAATGGGAGAACAGATCGTAAAACCGACTTTGGAGCTGTTACAACTTTACAGTAAAATTCATTTTCAGACGGAAGAAGCCCTCATGGCCAAGGCCAACTATTCCGCCAGGGAAAAACACAGCTTGTTACACCGACATTTAATCAATCAAACCGCAGTCCTGGTTAGAGAAGCGACTTCCAACCTCGAGCCCGAAGCGGTGCTGAAATTCTTAAAAGAATGGTGGTTAAATCACATCAACATTGAGGACAGAAAATACGCATCTGCGCTGCAACAATATTCAGGCGGAACTTGAGACGATTATGGCGTTCCTTTTCCGATGGTCAGGTAAAAACAAGCGGACTTTTGGTACGACCGGCGGCCGGAACGGTTCTGCATCCCGGCAATCTGTAACCGGAAGCCCGGAGTAAACACTAATCATTCCGCAGAAAAAACATAACAGCAGGAGGCTTTTATGAACTACTCAAAGATCTGGTTAATATTCGGATTTATTTTCGGGGGCTTATTCGCTGTCAACAACTTAAACGCCCAATATATTATTTACCAGGTGGAATACAAAATCCCGGTCAATTACGACCTGGTTCCGGAAGAAAAAGAATTCAGCAGTCCGATCGAGGAAGCCCGGTTTTTCCTTCAACTTCCGCAGAACAAATTAGAGGCTGCACTGCCAGCGGAAGAGGGTCATATTCAAAAAGAGAAAACTGTTATTTACATCGACGGAGACAACCTCGCCGTGGAATCGCAGTCGGAAGAAGGAAACATTTCCATGGTCTCCAATTTCAACGAAAAGAAATTTTATTTGATTTACTGGCCCATGAAGAAAGTGGTTGTTATGACCCGGGAAGATTTTGAAAAGACTCAACAGCAGGCGCAGAATATTGCCGACAAGATGTTGGAGGGTCTCTCTCCGGAAATGCGTCAAAAGATCGAAGCCGAAATGGCGAAAGAAAAAGCGACTCAGGCTCGTCCCTGGAAGGTAAACGCCACCGGCGTGAAGGGGCAAAAATACGGTTTTGACTGTGAACAGTATCTGGCGGAAAGGCCCGATGAACTGATCCTGATCTGGGCCACCGACCAATATCCGGAAGTGGTAGAAAAGGCCCGCACCATTTCCGAAAAGCTCGATGCGGTTTTCCCGGAAGACGAATTGGAGACCGATGAATGGGAACTGGTAGCTGGGAAAGTTCCGGTGGAAGTCCGCCGCTTTGAAACCGACGAAATGGGCAATCCGGTTATTTCCGTCCTGGCTATTGAGCGGATCGAAAAAGCTCAACCACCCAAAGAAAAATTCGCGGTTCCCGGTGCCGATCAAGGTTTTACCCACACCACCCTGCAAGAATTCATGCAGGAGATGATGCGCTTCGAAGAGAGATGAGCAGCGGTACGGGATGGCTGCTCATCTGTTCAGAAAAATCGGGGAAATGGTAGAAATTTATTTTGTCTTTTCCAAATGCTCCGTAAACGATATTATATTTAAACGACAAACGTGAGCGAAACCAACAAAAATAGGAAAGGAAGACCCGATGAGAAAAATGACCGAAAAAGCGCTCTGGGACGCCTTTGCCGGCGAGTCCATGGCTCACATGAAGTATTTGGCGTTCAGTGAAATTGCCGAGAAGGAAGGGTTTCCCAAAATTGCCAAGTTGTTCAAAGCCATTGCTTACGCGGAAAAAGTACACGCCATTAACCACGCCCGCAGCCTGGGACTACTAAAAAAGACCCCCGAGAATCTGCAATCGGCCATTGAAGGAGAACATTTTGAAGTAAACGAAATGTACCCGGCCTACGACGCCATTGCCAAACTGCAGGAAGAGAAAGCGGCGCAGCGCGGCATCCATTATGCCGTGGAAGCAGAAAAAATCCACGAAGAGCTCTACCAGTTAGCTCTGGAGCAGGTCTCGGCAGGGAAAGACATGGACATTGAGGATGTGTACATTTGTCCGGTTTGCGGCCATACCCAGATTGGCAAGCCCACCGAACGCTGCCCGATTTGCAATGTGGCCCCGGAGAAATACCTAAAGTTTTAATAATATCTAAAAATTAAACAATAACAACATTTCTTAAGGAGTCTATCATGCACGAAAAAAGCATTGAATTGCTCAACAAAGCGGTGGCGGACGAGCTGACTGCCGTCCACCAATACATGTACTTTCATTTCCACTGCGACGATCAGGGTTACGACCTGCTGGCAGGATTATTTAAGCGCACGGCCATCGAAGAGATGCTCCATATCGAACGATTGGCCGAACGGATTCTCTTCCTGAAGGGGGAAGTGGAGTTGAGGGCTTCTGCAGAGGTGGAAAAAATCCACGATGTGGAAGAAATGCTGAAGCTGGCGGCTAAAATGGAAGAAAAGAGTGCCCGTGATTACAACCTCTGGGCCAACGAATGTTCCGCCAATGCCGATTCGGTCTCCAAAAAACTGTTCGAAGATTTGGTAGCAGACGAAGAACGCCACTTCGACCAATACGACACCGAGCTGGACAACATGGCCAAATTTGGTGATCGCTATTTGGCTCTGCAATCTATTGAAAGGAGCAAAAACATTGCTTCCGGAACAACGGCCGATTAAGCTCGCAAAGTCGCATTCGGCAAGACTAAATTCCGCACGCCGGGAAACCTCTCCCGGCGTTTTTTTAGCGACAAAACCAGCCGGACGCTTCGCACAACATTCTCTTCCAAATTCTTAACCCTTATATTCCAGGCAATTTTTTTGAGTGAAAAAGGAGAATCTGTACCGGTCTTCTTCCGGCGAAGAAAATAAAAATCGTTGGAACCCGGACAGCCCGGTGTTAGTTTTAGAGTTCTACAATTTTACTACCTGCTCACGGGAAAGGGAAAGAAACAAAATCCCGGCA
>JAJRXE010000509.1 GCA_024276455.1 Calditrichota bacterium | reverse complement strand
TGGGGAAATCTTTTTTTCGCTCTCAAATAATTCAATACTATTGGCTGTTTCATTTATCTTGCCTCACGGATTTTACTAATGATCTGGTTCGGTGTAATCATTTCGCCATCGTAACGATTAATACCAAAAATTTTCTTATGGTAACATTCCACTTTGCGAACTTCGTGGATGAGTTGGCCCTGGTTCATTTCCACCACAAACACCTGGTCCACTCGTTTAATCAATTCCGCCAGGCGTTTTTCCGGGAAGGGCCAGATGGTAATGGGCCGGAACAATCCCACTTTGCGCCGGCGGGCCCGCAAATACTCCACCGCTTCTTTGGCCGAGCGAGCCACGGAACCGAAGGCAATGACCAGCGTGTTGGCGTCTTCCACGTACATTTCCTCGTAGTCAATAATTTGCGAGGTGGCCCGCATGATTTTGTCGCGCAATTTATCCATTTTTTGCGTAATTTCGTACTCATTGTTGGTCGGGAATCCCATCTCGTCGTGAGTCAGCCCGGTAATATTGTACCGGTAGCCGGAACCGAAGGGGGCGAAGGGGGAAATGAAATCGGTGGTAATCTCATAGGGTTTGTACCACTCCGGGGGAACGATGGGTTTTTCCCGGTTTTCAATTTTCAGACTTTCATAATCCGGCAGCACCACCTTCTCGCGCATATGACCGATGGCTTCGTCCATTAACATGACCACCGGCACCCGGAATTTTTCCGCCAGGTTAAAGGCTTTAATGGTTAGGTAAAAGGTTTCTTTCACCGATTCGGGAGCCAGGGCAATCAGGAAATGATCGCCGTGGGTTCCCCAGCGGGCTTGCATCACATCGCCCTGCGAGGTCTTGGTCGGCAATCCGGTACTGGGGCCGCCCCGCATGACGTTTACCACTACAATGGGAATTTCGGCCATGCAGGCATAACCCAACCCTTCCTGCATTAACGAGAACCCCGGACCGCTGGTAGCGGTCATGGCTTTGAGTCCGCCCACACTGGCGCCAATAATGGCGGCAATGCTGCCAATTTCATCTTCCATCTGAATAAATTTACCGCCAACGCGAGGAAGCCGGTCGGAAAGATACTCGGCAATTTCGGTTGACGGTGTAATGGGATAGCCGGCAAAAAACCGGCACCCCGCCGCAATCGCTCCTTCCGCACACGCCTCGTTTCCTTGAATAAAACGAATCTGTTCTGCCATTTTCACAATCCTATTTTGACTCTTGTTTTGGTTGTTTCTCCGGAGATTTTGGTGCCTTACGAGGTTCACCAATGACCATTATTGCAAAATCCGGACAATGAAGCTCACAAATTTTACAGCCCGTGCAGGTTTCCGGATATTTAATGTACACTTTGCCCACATTATCGGCCGCTAATGTTCCCTGAGGACACAATTCGTAGCAAATACCGCAGGCTTTGCACCATTTCTGGTAAATCACCAGCATATCCGAACGCCGGGCGTATTCCACCGGTTTTTTTGTTAATTCCTCTTTCAAGCGTTGCACCGTGTTTTTTTCCATTACCGCTCCTTTTCGAGCTTTGCTAATTGTGTAACAAATATACGAATCCAGCTATATTTAGGCTATTGTTTTTTCAAAATCTCTGCCACCGTTTTGCCGATGTCAGCCGGGCTTTTACAAACGGTAATCCCGGCGGCTTCCAGGGCTTTCATCTTCTCGGCCGCGGTACCTTTTCCGCCACTAATGATGGCACCGGCATGTCCCATCCGGCGTCCCGGAGGGGCGGTTTGTCCGGCAATGAAAGCCACCACCGGTTTGTTGAAATTCGCTTTAATCCACTCGGCCGCCTCCTCTTCCGCCGTCCCGCCAATTTCTCCAATCAACACCACCAATTCAGTCTCCTCATCATCTTTAAACAGCTCCAGGGCGTCAATAAAGCGGGTGCCGATTACCGGATCGCCGCCAATGCCAATGCAAGTGGACTGCCCCAGTCCAACCCGGGTAATCTGATCCACTGCTTCGTAGGTCAGGGTGCCGCTGCGGCTGATCACCCCCACCGTCCCTTCCCGATGGATAAAACCGGGCATGATGCCCACTTTGGACTTTCCGGGCGAAATCACTCCCGGACAATTCGGACCGATTAAACGGGTACCGACGCGCTTTAAATAATCGTACACCTGCACCATATCCAGGGCGGGAATTCCTTCGCTGATGCACACCACCGTTTCGATCCCCGCTTCGGCCGCCTCGTAAATGGCATCGGGAGCGAAAGCCGGCGGTACAAAAATGGCTGAAACATTGGCACCGGTCTCCCGGACCGCTTCTTTTACGGTATTAAAAATTGGAACCGTATCGTTAAACTTCTGTCCGCCCTTACCCGGGGTTACCCCGGCCACCACATTGGTGCCGTATTCCATCATCTGAGCGGCATGGAAGGAACCTTCCTTGCCGGTAATTCCCTGCACCAACACACGCGAGGTTTTATCGATAATGATACTCATCTTAGCTCCTTTTTCTTTCTTCTTTGCTTACTAACCCACAATACCTTTTCCCTGACCGAGAGGATCAGGCAATGAGATTCACCACTTTCTGCGCTGCTTCTTCCAGGGTTTTGGCGACTTCGAAATTCATGCCGGACTGTTCCAGTAGTTCGGCAGCCTCTTCGGCATTGGTACCGGCCAGACGGATAACCAGCGGCACATTAACGTCGATGGATTTGGCTGCTTCGATGATTCCCTTGGCTACCCGGTCGCACCGCACAATGCCGCCAAAAATGTTGATGAGAATGGCTTTCACATTCGGATCGGAGAGAATAATCTTAAAGCCGTTTCGCACAGTTTCCACATTGGCGCCGCCACCCACGTCCAGAAAGTTTGCCGGCATACCTCCGTAATATTTAATAATGTCCATGGTAGCCATCGCTAAACCGGCTCCGTTTACCATGCAGCCCACATTGCCGTCCAGTTTAATGTAATTTAAATGATATTTGGAAGCTTCTACTTCCAGGGGATCTTCCTCGGAGAGATCGCGCAATTCCGCCACCTCGGGGTGCCGGTACAGAGCGCTATCGTCGAAATTCATCTTGGCATCCAACGCCAGCACCCGCCCGTCTCCGGTCACAACCAGCGGATTTATTTCCGCCAGCGAAGCGTCGCTTTCCACAAATGCACGATACAAACTCAGAATGAATTTGACGGCATTTTTCACCTGGGTCCCTTCCAGCCCCAGAGCAAACGCGATTCGGCGGGCCTGGAAAGGCTGCAGCCCAATCTGCGGATTTACGTACTCTTTAATAATGGCTTCCGGTTTCTCGGCGGCAACTTTTTCGATTTCCACTCCACCTTCGGTAGAAGCCATAATCACCCACTGGGATTTCGCCCGATCCAGCACAATCCCCAGGTACACCTCCCGGGCAATGTCACTCCCTTCTTCCACCAACACCCGCTTTACTTCTTGGCCTTCCGGACCGGTCTGGTGCGTCACCCGCTTCATGCCGATCATCTTACCGGCAATTTCTTTCACCTCGTCCAGTGATTTTGCCAGCTTCACGCCGCCGGCTTTTCCG
>JAJRXE010000508.1 GCA_024276455.1 Calditrichota bacterium | reverse complement strand
GGCAGAATCACCGTGGTGGTGCGCAAGCGGCGGACCAATTCGGCCAGGGCTTCGGGGTTTAAAAGGGTTTCCCGGGCCGCCATGTGCAACGTTCCGCCACGCAACAAAGCCAGATAGATCTCCGCAATGGAGGCGTCGAAACTAAAGGAGGCGAATTGAAGCACGCTTTTACCGCTTTCAACTCCAAAATCCTCTCCCATGATTGAAATCAGGTTTAACACGCCCCGATGCTGCAGCAGGGTTCCCTTGGGACGGCCGGTAGAACCGGAGGTGTAAATCACATACGCCAGATTTTCCGGACAGGTATTCACCGGTAAATTCTCCGTTTCCCGCGGGGCAATTTCTTCTCGCTCTTCATCCAAACAGATCACCCGGGAATAAGATTGACCGATTTTTTCTTTAATCGCAGAGGTGGTAAGCAACATTTTAGAACCCGAATCGGTAAGAATATATTCCAAACGGTCTTTCGGGTAATTGGGATCAACCGGTACAAAAGCCCCCCCGGCTTTCAACACCGCCATTTCTGCCACAATTATTTCCGGAGAACGCTCCAGGCACAGTGCTACCGGCACCTCCGGACCCACCCCCTGCTCCCGCAGGTAGCGGGCCAACTGATTGGCCTGTTCGTTCAACTGCCGGTAGGTAAGGGTTTGCTCCGCGAACACAACCGCCGGAACATCCGGCTGCCGGGCCGCAATTTGCTCGAACTGCTGGTGAATGCAAAGCGAATCCGGGTACGGACCCTCAGTGCGATTCCATCCCCGCACCATGCGATCGACCTCATCGCGGGTAAGCAGGGAAATGTCTCTTAATTTCCGCTCCGGATCGGCAGCCATCTGTTCTAACAATTGCTGCAGATGGCGCAACATCTGCTGAACAATTTCCGGTCTGAAACGACTTTGTTCGAAAGCGATTAGTAAGGGAATTTGCTTCCCCGGCGAAACCACTACCGTAAGGGGGTAATTGGTCCGTTCGAAGGATTTGTGATTAATCACCCGCAAACTGCTTTTTTGCTGTTTTAAAGATTCGTCCACCGGATAATTCTCGAACACTAAAATGCTTTCGAACAAAGGCAATTCCCGCGGAATCTCACACCAGTTTTTGATCTGCACCAGCGGAGTGTATTCGTACTGGCGGATTTCCGCCTGTTGCAACTGCAAACCCTTCAAATGCTCCAGCAAGGAGGTTTCCGGGTGGAATGTTTGCCGTACCGGCAGAGTATTGATGAAAAGGCCGACCATGGAATCGACTCCCGGTAAATCCGGCGGACGGCCGGAAACCGTCGCTCCAAACACTACGTCGTCCATGCCCGTATATTTGTTCAGCAGTAATCCCCAGGCCACCTGAAAAATGGTGTTCAAGGTCAGCTTATTGTCCCGGGCCAGCTGCTCTAATCGCTGAGTTAGCGCTTCCGAAAGGAAGACCTGTTCTTTGCGGTAATCCTCCGTACCGGAAAAAGTCAGTTTGCGAGAGCGTTCCATTACCAGCGGCGTGGGGGTGGTAAAGCCGCTCAACAGTTTCCGCCAGAACTCTTCCGCCTTTTTCAAATCCTGTTGCTGCAGCCAGGCAATATATTCCCGATACGGTCTGGAAGGAGGCAACCGTAACGCTTCGCCGCGAGAATACCCTTCGTACAGCAAAAACAGCTCCTGCATCACAATGGGCAAAGACCACCCATCCAGTAAAAGATGATGGTGGGTCCAGACAAAGCGGTAGCGGTTGGCACTTTCTTTAATGAGCGTGATTCGCATCAGGGGCGGTTCGGTGAGGTCGAATCCGCGGGTCAGGTCTTCTTCCAGAAACCGTTCGGTTTGTTTTTGAAGCGCTTCGGGAGCGAGCCCGGAGTAATCCAACTGGTTTAATTTCAATTCCACCTTTCGCTGCACCACCTGAACCGGTTCGTCCAGGTCTTCCCACACAAAAGCCGTGCGGAAAATGGAATGGCGTTGAACGATGGTATGCCAGGCGCGTTCAAACGCCTCTATGTTCAAATCCCCTTCCAGCACCACGTGCATTTGTTCCACGTACACCCCGGAATCGGGATTGGCAATGCTGTGAAATAACATTCCCTGTTGCATGGGAGAAAGCGGATAAATGTCTTCAATATTCTTCATACTCACGGTCACACCCTTACTTCTTTTTGTTTAATTTTCCCAGTAATTTATCCAATTTTTTCTGATCGAGATTTGCCAGAGGGAAATCCGAAGCCGTGTAGACATCCTCCTCCGGTTCTTTAGCCTGTTGAATCAATGCCCGCAGCTCGTCCAGGTAATTTTCCACCAATTCCTCCATGGATTCCGGGCGGTACATTTGCCCGCTGTAACTCATTCGCACATGCAGGGTATTGTCGCTTACCAGCGAGGTCACATCAATCAGATGGGTCCGGTGATTGTTGGGGGCGCGATCCCGTCCGGCATATTCCGGCGCCAGACTGAACACCGAATCGGTGGGGAGCCCCTGATCTATTTGCCCCAGGTAATTAAAACTGACCTGGGCGGCGGGAAGCTGCTTCAGCTTCTCTTGCACTTCCGGATCGGCCAACAAATAACGAATCACCCCAAAATTCACCCCGTTTTTGGGAATTTTCCGGTACTGTTCCTTCACAAACTTTAACGATTCCCGGGCGGTAATGGTGGAACCCAATTGCAGAAGCACCGGATAAACGGAGGTAAACCAGCCGACCGTTCGCGAAATGTCCAGGTCTTCGAACAGATCTTCCCGGCCGTGTCCTTCCATTTCCAGCAGGAGGGTCCGTTTCCCGGTCCAGCGAGAAAACGCGCGTACCAGGGCGGTCAGCATAATTTCGTTAATCGTGGCGTTAAACTTTGTGGGAACTTCCTGCAGTAAGGCGGCGGTTTCTTCGGGGTTCAACGCTTTTCTCACCGTTTGCGTGTCGCTTTCCAGATTACTACCGCCGGGCAAATCCACCGGAAGCGGAGTCACTTTTTCAAAGGGGAGACTGAACCAGTAATCCAGCTCCTTACGCAATTCCCGGGAAGAGCGGGCATAGTCCCGCAAATGGTTTGCCCATTGCCGATAGGAACTGCTCTTGGGCGGTAGTTTAATGGGCTGTCCATTTTTAACCTGTTGCCAGGCAATCTGAAAATCTTCCATCAAAATGCGCCAGGAGATTCCGTCCACGGACAGGTGGTGAATGGTAATCAGCAATCGTGCCGGGGTCTGTTCTCCCAGATAAAAGTAAGCGAAACGAGCCAGCGGACCCTGCGAAATATTCAAAGATGCCTGGAAAGCCTGACATTCCCGCTCGATAATCCGGGAATGCTGCTCCGGATCGATGCCGGAAAGATCCACATACGCGATGGGCACGGCGCCGTTCATTCCGGTGTTGAACTGATGCCATCCCCCTTCGCTTTCTTGAAAACGTAAGCGGAGAGCGTCGTGGTGCATCAAAATGTGCATCACCATCTCTTCCAGTTGCTGGTAGGAAATATTTTCTTTAACCTGGAATAGTAAGGTCTGATTCCAGTGATGGGGATTCTCGAAATGCTGGTCGAAAAACCAGTGTTGAATGGGGGTCAGCGGGACGTCGCCGGTCACGATGCCCTGCTCGGCTTTAATGGCGGTGGTGGAACCGGCTACCGCCGCCAGTTTTTCAATCGTCTGATGTTGAAATACTTGCATAGGGGTGATTTGCAATCCCACCTGTTTCGCCCGGGCAATCATCTGAATACTGAGGATGGAATCGCCCCCTAACTCGAAGAAATTGTCCTGCACACCAATCTTTTCCACCCCCAGAATTTCCTGCCAGATTTCCACCAGTTGCTTCTCTTTCAGCGTGCGCGGCGCCACGTATTCGGTTTCCATCTCGTCGCGCCCAATTTCCGGCTGCGGCAGGGCTTTTTTATTGATTTTCCCGCTGGGGGTTTTGGGCAGCTCGTCTAAAATCACGAAAGCGGAAGGAATCATGTATTCCGGGAGTTTCGCCATCAAGAAACCGCGTAATTCCCCCTGAAACACCTGCTGCTCTTGGATGATCTTTTCCACCATTTCTTCAAGCGATTCCCGCTGAGGTACGCTGAGATCCTTAAAACGAATCCCCATTCGGTGGTCGTGTACCCAGGCAATTTCGCCTTCCAGCTCCAATTCTTTTTCAAATTTCGGTAGATTCAAAATCAAGCGGACCGGCTCATGCGGTTTCCAATCGCTGACATCGAGCGCAAGACTCAAGCCACCCAGCGAGAGATCGGCTTTTTCCTGCACCTGAACAGAAGTTTCTTTTCCGAGCAGGCGCACGGTTCCCTCCAGCGGAACCCGGACATGGCGTCGCCGATCGTTGTCCCGGGGACGCACCAGCACTTTCGGAACGCAATACGCGATTAGCCGTTTTTGTCCAGGCTCGTCTTCCCGGGCAACCACCACCGCTTCGCGCACCGCCGGGTGCTGCAACAACGCTTCTTCAATTTCATTTAGCTCAATGCGGTAACCGCGCACTTTCACCTGTTCGTCGACCCGCCCCAGGAACTGAATGTTACCATCCGGCAGATAGCGGACCAGATCACCCGTTCGGTACAGGCGGGCACCCGCTTGATTGCTAAAGGGGTCGGGAAGGAATCGTTCGGCGGTAAGCTCCGGCCGATTCAAGTACCCCCGGGCCACACAGGCACCGCCGAGATAAAGCTCTCCGGGCACCCCCACCGGCACCAGACGCAAATGGTTGTCCAGCACGTACGCTTTGGTGTTGGCAATCGGTTTACCGATGGGCAGGTCAACGAGTTCCTCTGAGCCTTGATCCTGACGACGTACCGGGTAAGCAATGGAAATAATGGTGCCCTCGGTGGGACCGTAGGTATTAATTAAACAGATCTTCCGCCCTCCGGCCTGATTCCAGAGCCGGAATTTCTCCGGCGAGGCTTTGTCGCCACCCAGAATCACCAGGCGCAACTGTTCCGGCACTTTTAAATTGTTGAGGTGCATCTGGGAAACCAGTTCGTGCCAGTACGCCGTCGGTAAATCCAGTACGGTTACTTTGTGCCGCTCCACCAGATCCAACAATTCTTCTCCGGACAGCAGGATTTCATTTCCACGCAGAACCAGGGTGGCACCCGCCAGCCAGGTGGGGAAAATTTCTTCCACCGCCGCATCGAAATTGATGGTGGCAAACTGGAGCACCCGGTCTTTGGCGGTAAGTCCGAACAATTCTTTCACCGCCTTATTGTGATTCACCACCGAGGCATGGCTCACCTGAACCCCTTTGGGGAGTCCGGTGGATCCGGAGGTGTAAATAACGTAGGCCAGATTTTCCGGTTGCACCGCAACACCCGGATTATCCGTGCTGGCACTCTGTATTTTCTCCCGATCCCGATCCAGCAGGATTGGTTCAAACTCCATATTGGCAAAATGCTCCAGCAGAGAAGACTGGGTTACCACCCATTTTGTCTGGGAATTTTGAATCATGTAATGGAGCCGTTCCTGCGGATAGTTCGGATCCAGCGGCAGGTAAGCGGCGCCGCTTTTTAAAATCCCCAGCAACGCCACCAGCATGTCCACCGAACGCTCCAGAGCAATGCCGACCCGCATCTCCGGCTTCACGCCCAGCTCGATCAAATAATGGGCTAACTGATTGGCCCGTTCGTTCAAATTCTGGTAGCTAATCTTTTCGCTATCGGAAACGACCGCCAGCGCAGTGGGCCGTTCCAGCACCCGCTCTTCAAACAGACGATGCAACAAATAGGGTTCTCCAAAATCCCGTTCCGTCTGGTTCCATTCCACCAGAATCTGGTACTGCTCCCGGTTGGAGAGTAGGGGGTATTCGGAATTTTTCTTTTGCGGATTGGCCACAATGGCTTTCAACAGATTCTGGAAATGAACAATCATTCGGTCGATGGTGGCATCGTCGAATAAATCCACGTTGTATTC
The DNA here is from genome assembly GCA_024276455.1 of Calditrichota bacterium. Taxonomy (GTDB): domain Bacteria; phylum Calditrichota; class Calditrichia; order RBG-13-44-9; family RBG-13-44-9; genus JAJRXE01. Next base: position 2,040 of record JAJRXE010000508.1, on the reverse strand, counting down.
AAACGACCCCATAAAGCGGTCGGGATGTTCGGACACGATCAGGGTTAAATCGAACTGCGAAATGCCGTTTTCAACCCGGAGCGCTTCCAGTTCCATTCCCGGCAGAGCCAACCGCTGAGTGGCGGCGTTTTGCAGCACAAACATTACCTGAAAAAGCGGCGAATGGCTCAGGTTACGCTCCGGACTTAACGCATCCACCAACTTCTCGAACGGAATATCCTGATGCGCATAGGCCTCCAGAGCCGTCTCCCGGACGCGTTGCAACAGCTCCCGGAAGGAAGGATTGCCGGAAAGGTCGGTTCGCATCACCAGGGTGTTTACAAAGAAGCCAATCAGGTCTTCCAGTTCGGCCCGTCCCCGATTGGCAATGGGTGTTCCCACGCAAATGTCGTCCTGGCGACTGTACACATGCAGCAGCACTTTAAACGCCGCCAGAAGGGTCATAAACAGGGTTACCCCTTCCTGTCGGCTCAGGCGGGTCAATTCCCGACTTAATTTTTTGGAAAGTGTGAAGGCTTTGTGCTTCCCCCGGAAAGTCTGGTTGGCCGGACGCGGCCGATCGGTCGGCAGATTCAGAATCTCCGGGGCATCGGCCAACTTCTTCTTCCAATAGTTCATCTGCTGGTCAAAAACCTCTCCGCTCATCCACCGGCGCTGCCAGGCGGCAAAATCGGCGTACTGAATCGGCAAAGGTGGTAAAGGAGATGGCAACCCCTTCGCAAATGCCTGGTAAAGGGTGGCAATCTCTTTCACCATGATTCCGGTGGACCAGCCGTCCGAGATGATGTGATGCATGGTCAGGAAGAGCACATGGTCATCCGGAGAGAGTCGCAACATTTTTAACCGGAAAAGCGGTAAGCGATCCAGGAAAAACGACTGGGTAGCTTCCTCCAGAGAAAGTTTTTCGATTAGCTGTTCCTGCTCTGGGGCGGAAAGCTCCGAGACATCGATTAAGGGGAGTTCAACCGAAAACGGCGGATGAATGACCTGGCGGGGTTGCCCTTCCACTGTTTCGATAACGGTGCGGAGAATCTCGTGACGCCGCACCACCTCGTCGACCGCTTTATGAAAAGCGGCGATATCCAGCTTCCCCCGCAACCGAAAGGCCTGAGGGATGTTGTAAAAAGGATTGCCGGGTTCCAACTGATCCAGAAACCAGAGTCGTTGTTGGGCAAAAGAGAGGGGTAAATCGCCCTCGCGGGGAACCGTCGGGATTCGGGTTTCCTGGAATCCCTGCTGGTGCAAACGCGCCTGATCGATTTCTCTGGCCAGGTCTTCCACCACCGGAAATTCAAACAGGGTTGTCAAAGGAATGTCAACTTCAAAAATATTCTTAATCCGAGAACGAAGCTGGGTGGCCAGCAAACTGTGTCCGCCCAGCTCGAAGAAATTATCCCGGGCCCCAACCCGTTCGACATTTAAAATTTTTGCCATGACGTTGGCCAGCACCTCTTCGGTGGGGGTTTGGGGCGCCACGTAACGGTCTTCGCCTCCCGCGCGGTAGTCCGGTTTGGGCAGCGCCCGGCGATCGATCTTGCCATTGGCGGTTAGCGGAAATTCCTCCATTACCATAAACGATGCCGGCACCATGTATTCCGGTAAACGGGATTTTAAGAACTCTTTCAAAGCAGCGAGATTAATGTTGTCCCCTACTTTGGGAATTAAATAAGCCACCAACCGCTTGTCGCCGGGAATATCTTCCCGTACCAGAACGACCGCCTCCTGCACCTCGGGCACCTGTGTTAACAGATTCTCGATCTCCCCTAACTCAATGCGAAATCCCCGAATTTTTACCTGGTTGTCGATTCGACCGAGGTACTCAATGTCGCCATCCGGTAGAAACCGCGCCAGATCTCCGGAACGGTAGAGACGTGCCCCGGGCTGGGGCGAAAAGGGATCGGGGACAAACTTCTGGGCGGTCAGTTCCGGACGATTCAGATAGCCTTTTGTGACGCCTGTTCCGCCGATGAGCATTTCACCGGAGACTCCGATCGGGTTTGGCTGATTGCCTTGATTGACAATATATATCTGGGTGTTGGC
>JAJRXE010000507.1 GCA_024276455.1 Calditrichota bacterium | reverse complement strand
CAATCACATCCACGTTTAAGCGTGCCAGCTGGCGGGCAATTTCCACTTTTTCCGAAACGGTTAAAGACGCACCGGGAGACTGCTCTCCGTCTCGTAAGGTCGTGTCGAAAATAATGACTCGTTCTTGCATCATACTCTCCTGCTAAGTTTGAGGTTAGTGTTTCTGCTTCTCCGGAGCACCGTGGTTTTACACCACGGCCCCGGTGGTGTTTTCTTCCCACAGTTTTTGTAGATTCTCCAGAATCCGCCCGGTCATTTCCCGAGTCGAAACGGTACGGATTCCCGGGCCGGCAATGTCGGGGGTGCCGTAGCCTTCATTCAAGGTTTTCTCAATGGCCTGCTCAATCAGCCGTCCGGCTTGCGGCAAACGGAAGGAGTGGGTAAACATCATAGCCACCGAGGCAATGGCCGCCACCGGATTCGCAATTCCCCGACCGGCAATATCCGGCGCACTGCCGTGCACCGGCTCGTACAGCGCCACCGACTCGCCGATGCTGGCCGAGGGCAACAACCCCAGGCTTCCGCTCACGGCGCCGCCGATGTCGCTCAAAATGTCTCCGAACATGTTTGCGGTCAAAATCACGTCGAACTGGTGGGGATTTTGCACCATTTGCATGGCCGCATTGTCCACGTAAAGATGCTCCAGGGTCACATCCGGGAAACCCCGCCGGACCTGCTTGACCACCTTTCGCCAGAAGCGAGAGACTTCCAGCACATTGGCTTTGTCCACCGAGGTGACTTTTTTGCGCCGCTGGCGGGCCAGCCGAAAAGCCAGACGCGCGATGCGCTCCACCTCTTCGCGCAGGTACACCATGGTGTCCCAGCCTCTCCGTTCCGTGTGCCCCCGGGGTTCCCCGAAATAGATTCCCCCGGTCAACTCCCGCACCACCAGAAAGTCCGTCCCGCGAACCACTTCTTCCCGCAGAGCGGAGGCTCGCGACAGAACCGGAAACACCTTTACCGGCCGTAAATTCGCGTAAACGTTTAAGGCTTTGCGAAGAGTCAGCAGGGCTGTCTCGGGTTTTTGTTCGCGGGGTTTGTCGTCCCAGCGGGGATCTCCCACCGCCCCCAGGAACACCGCAGCGGCCCGGCGACAGGCTTCCAGCGCTTCCCGGGTAATCGGAGTCTGAAATTGCGCCAGACTGGCACCCCCGATGGGATATTCGCGAATACGCAGGGGCAGCTCCCATTTTGCCGCCACGGTCTGCAGTACCTGCCCCGCCGCCGCGCTCACTTCCGGCCCAATTCCGTCTCCCGGTAAAAACACGACCAATGCTTCCATCGCTTTACTTCTCCTCCTTTTTTTCGTTTAACCAGGGCATCATCCGGCGCAACATTTTTCCCACCTTCTCGATGGGGTCGTTGGCAGATTCCCGCCGCAAACTCTGCAGGACAGGTTGCCCCTGTCGGTTTTCCCGAATCCACTCCCGGGCAAACGTGCCATCCTGTACTTCTTTCAAAATTTGCTGCATGGCTTTTTTGGTGGCGGCGGTAATCACCCGCTTCCCCCGGGTTAACCCGCCGTATTCCGCCGTATCGCTTACCGACTCGTTCATCCAGGCCAGTCCCCCTTCGTAATACAAATCCACAATCAGCTTCATCTCGTGCAGGCACTCAAAATAGGCCAGTTCCGGAGGATATCCGGCTTCCACCAGTACCTCGAACCCGGTTTTAATTAATTCCCCCGAACCGCCGCAGAGCACCGCCTGCTCGCCGAACAGATCGGTCTCCGTTTCGTCTTTAAAGGTGGTTTCGATGACGCCGGCGCGGGTGCCGCCAATGCCTCGGGCCCAGGCCAGGGCGGTTTCTTTCGCCCGGCCGGAATAGTCCTGATGCACCGCAATCAGACAGGGAGTCCCGACGCCCTGTTGAAAAAGACGGCGCACCATGTGCCCGGGACTTTTGGGCGCAATCATGATCACATCCACATTTTCCGGGGGCGAAATCTGGCCGTAATGAATGTTAAACCCGTGGGCAAAAGCCAGGGTATTGCCGGCCTGCAGATGGGGCGCCACCGCCTCCTCGTACACCCGTTGCTGGTGTTGGTCGGGAATCAACATCATGACCACATCCGCCCATTCCACCGCCTCCGGCAAATCTTTCACCAATAAGCCCGCCGCCTGCGCCTTCGCCCGGGAGGCGCTCTCGGGCCGCAACCCCACACACACCTGCATTCCGCTGTCTTTTAAATTCAGGGCGTGGGCGTGCCCCTGGCTTCCGAACCCCAACACCGCCATATTTTTGCCCCGCAAAACCTCCAGCGACGCATCCGCATCCCGATAAACGGTCATGTTCATTTTCTTTTCTCCTGAGTTTTATTTTTGCTGCTCCATTAGATTTCCTTCTTCTGGTAAATTTGCTCTCCCCGTTTCAGAGCCACCGTTCCGGTACGGGCCATTTCTTTGATTCCGAACGGCATGAGCACATTCACCGCCGCGTCAATTTTCACCGGCGGACCGGTTACTTCCAGCATGACCGACTTGTTGTTAATGTCCACAACTTTCCCCCGAAAGATGTCGCAGATGTTCTTAACCTCCTGCAAATTCCCTTTCTCGTAGTGAACCGTAATCAACGCCAGCTCCCGTTCGGTGCGCTGATGATCGGTTAAATCCACCACCTTGATGGTGTCCACCAGACGATTCAGCTGCTTAATGACCTGGTCCACTATCTGAGCATCTCCGGAGGTCACAATGGTCATGCGCATGATGTCGCGCATTTCGGTTTCGCCAATGGTAATGCTGTGGAGATTGAATCCCTTGCCACTGAACAGGTTGGCGACCCGATCGAAGGCGCCGAAGCGATTCTCCATTAAAATGCTGATGGTGTGTTTCATGGTTACATCATCCTCTGTGGGTTTAATCTTTCCAGAATCATTTCCGAGACGGAGGCGCCGGCCGGTACCATGGGGAACACCAGTTCTTCTTTCTCCACCAGAAATTCGACCAGAATTGGCCCCTCGCTGTAATCCAACATCTGTTGAATGGCACCATCCACCTGGTCCGGACCATTAACCCGCAGACTTTT
>JAJRXE010000506.1 GCA_024276455.1 Calditrichota bacterium | reverse complement strand
TTCTACGTCCAGGGGCGCCAAAATCACCTGTTAATTACCACCGATTGTCTGGAGGCAGGTCCCCATTGTTACTGCACCCTTTTCAACCATCAACCTTACCCCAAACGGGAATTCGATCTCAACCTCTCCGAGGTGAAGGGCAGGTATTTGATTGAAATCGGCAGCGAAAAAGGAAAAGAGGTTCTCCAGCGCTATTTTACCGGGGTACAAGAGGCCAGCAACCAGCTGGTGCTGGAACGAGAGAAACAGCGCGAACGGGTCACCGAACAGGTACACCACCAGAACCAGAATTTTAAATATTACGAGCCCCATCAACAGGCCATTGAACGTCACCTGGACTCCCCCATCTGGCAGGAGCTTTCCAAAACCTGCGTGGAATGCGGTACCTGCACCCAGATTTGTCCCACCTGCCACTGTTTTTTGCTTTTCGATCAGCCGGCCGAGAAACGCTTCGAACGGGTGAAGGTGTGGGATTCCTGTTTTTTTGCCGGCTATGCCCGCATGGCCGGGGGCGGCACCCCGCGATTCAGTCTGGCGGAACGCTTCAAGAACCGCTTTTACCACAAATTCGATTCTTTTGTGACCAATTTTGGAATGGAAGCCTGTACCGGTTGCGGTCGTTGCGTGGAGGGTTGCATGGGAAAAATCGACCTGCGCGAGGTGCTACTGGAGCTGGAAAAACGGGTTGTTTTGAAAGAACAATTGGATTTAATGTAACCATTCACTACTAAAAAACACAAGCCACCAATCATGGAAAACATTTACCAACCTCTGGAAACCGAAGTGCTGGACGTGATTACCGAAACGCCCACCATTAAAACGCTGGTTCTGAAGCCGCCCCGCCCTATTCCCTTTCGGGCCGGGCAGTTCATGCAGCTTACCGTTTTTGGAGTGGGCGAGGCGCCGTTTACCCCCTCTTCTTCTCCGTTCCATCCGGAAACCATGGAAATCACCATTCTCAAGGCGGGTCGGGTAACCGCGGCGGTGCACCAACTGAAACCGGGCGACCGGATTGGATTACGCGGACCGTTTGGGAAAGGCTATCCGATCGAAAAATTTGCCGGGAAAGAAATTCTGGTGGTCGGTGGCGGGGTGGGCCTGGCACCGTTGCGCGCGCTGCTGTACGCCCTCTTCCACGAAGCGGAAAAATACCAACGCATTTCGATTAAATACGGCGCCCGCAATCCGGCGGAATTGAGTTTTCGCCGCCAGTACGCAGCGTGGCAAAAAATTCCCAACGTGGATTTTGAGTACACGGTGGATCGGGCCGAGGGGGATTACCGGGGCAAAATCGGATTGGTCACCAATCTGCTGGACAATCTGGACCTCAATCTGAACAATGCCTACGCGGTTTCCTGCGGACCGGAGGTCATGCTCAAATTCGTTACCCTTAAATTGCTCAGCATTGGCTTCAAACCGGAGCAAATTTACCTTTCCATGAACCGCAACATGAGCTGCGGCATGGGTATTTGCGGTCGCTGCAACATCGGGCCGTACTACCTCTGCAAAGACGGTCCGGATATGAATTTTGCCGACATTCAGAAATATCCGGACGTGTTTGGTTAAGCGAAGGGGTTCACCTGCTGCCTTTCAGGCACCCGTAAAAATTGGATTAAAGCGCAGGATGAAATACCATGAAAAAAGAAAGCGTGGTTAGCTGTCCTTTCTGTTCTTTGAGCTGTCAATTCAAAATACGCCGGGGAGAAGAGGAGGTCGTTTACTCGCAACGAACCCGAGACGAGCTGGAATTTTTTCCGGAAGCCCCGGTGAATCGCGGATCGCTTTGCCCCCGGGGACACTTCTCGTACGAGCTATTAGCGCACCCGTACCGTCTGGGACAGGCTTTCTGGCGCTCCAACGGCCGCATGCACCCCGAACTACCGGAAAGGATTTTCCAGACCATTGCCCGCGAGCTCCGAAAAAAAAGTCAGGCGCCCCCGGCGGCCATCCTGTTCCATCCCGATCTCTCCCTGCACGACCTAACCGCTCTCCAGGATTTCGCCCGGCAATTTCAACTACCGGTTTTCGATTTTGTCGCCCCGGCCGATCAGCACTTCTTTCGCGGTCTGATGGAAACACCCTTTCGCTTTCATTCCCTCGACAATGTGAAACAGATTCGCAATCTTCGGCATTTGATCTGCCTCGGGGACATTTTCACCAAACATCCGGTGCTCAGCCAACACCTTTTAGAGGCAAAATACGCCTTCCGGGGCAATCGCTCTTACAGCCTTCAGCCTTTCGCTTGCCGGACAACCTGGTTCAGCAACCTCCACCTGTCTCACCAACCTCATCTGGAACCGCTACTGCTGCTTTACCTCCTCCATCTGGTGTCGCAAGAGAAAAAAGGACCGGATGCGCTAGCCTGGTTGCAAGAAAAGATGGCCTCCCGGCTGGTAAAAGAGACCACCGCCCTGTTAACCCCGGAACAACGTTCCGGACTGGAGGCATTTGCCCGCTTGCTGACGGATGAACAGGAAGCGGCCTTGATTTTCAGCACCCACCTGTACAACGCCGCTGGCGGCTACCTGAACGCTTTCCTTCTCTCTGCCCTGAGTGAACTAACCGGTAAATATTTTCTCCCGCTTTTCACTTCCGGGAATCTGTATTTTTTCCTGCAAAACCGCCAAAATCCGGAGGAGTTTCTTCCGGCCGGACGGGCGCCCAACCTTTACCATTTGCAGCAACATCCGCCCCGCTACCTGATTGCCGCCGGTTTCAATCCCGGGACTCTTTTCCCGGGGCAAATTGCCTGGCCGGAAAGTTCGCAATGGCTGCTTTTCTCAACCGTACAGACCGACCTGCCTCTCAACACCGTTGCGCTGCTTCCCATTACCCATTTTCACGAACAACTGGACTGGCGTCTGAATTTTCTGGGTGAATCGCTCAGCGCCGATCCGGCCCAAAAACCCCTGGGGGCTTCCCAACCGCTTTCTCAGCTATTATTTCTCTTTGCGCAGGCTCTGGCAGAACCCGAACCGCCGGAAGCCGGAACATTCCCGGCGGCGGAAACAGGGAGCGACTGGCAGCAGGCTTTTCTGGCGGAGTGGGAATTCTACCTGGAAAAACTGCGGCAACTCCAGTCGCAGTCCGGCGCCTGGCTTATTCCGCAGGAGCACGTTGCCCATCACGAAGACGGCGCGTTGACCCGCTACTCTTCCTGGGCGGAAAAAGATTGCCAAAACAATCGGCTCGTTCTCTCAGCCAATCTGGCCCGGCACCTCTCGCTCAGCGAAAACCAACCCGTGGTTTTACCGGGAGTGGAAGGGCAGGAATTTCAGGTAGCCGTCGAAAAATCTCAGTGCGACGACCGATTCATTGGTTACGCCCACTACCCTCCCATTCGTCGTTCCTTAAAAGGGGAATTTGCCAAGCACAACCACCATTACTACTTCTGGTGTCCTCGAATAGAAGTGTAAAGCCCAACGGTTCTTTTTTGGGAAATACCAGCCTGTCAGGAGCTGTTCCATGGGAAAAATAGAAAAACGCATTATTGTTGACCTGGATTTGTGTATTGGCTGTCGAAGTTGTTCGGCGGCCTGCCATTACGGGCACCTTTACCAGAGCAATCTGGTTTCCGCCCGGGTGGAAGACATTGCCCTTGTACCGACCAATTGCCGACATTGCCTGAATCCGGCCTGCCTGGCATCGTGTCCCACCGGGGCGCTTTACCAGGACGAACACGGTTACGTGCGGCGGGCCAATCTGCTCTGCATCGGGTGTCGTTCCTGTTCGCTGGCCTGTCCCTTTGGCGCCATCGGTTCGGAATTCACCCGTCATATTTCGCCCAAATGCGACCTGTGCATCGACCGGGTGGAAGTTGGAAAAAAGCCCCGCTGCGTCACCGCCTGCACCAGCGGCGCCCTGCAGTTTGTGGAGCTGGTTCCGGAAACCATTCCGGAAACCCTCATCGGCGGCCGAATTGTGGCGCGCTCCAAAATTCGAAGAGCTTAGTCGGCGAATTTATTCCCGCTAAAAACGAAGGAGTTCATTATGATTTGCCCGATTTGTAAAACCGAAAATGCCGAAGAGCATAATTACTGCAAAACCTGCGGCACCGCCTTAAAAGAAGAGATCCAGAACTACGAAAAAATACTCCAGAATGCAACCTTCCTGGAAAATGAAGGAAAAATCGAAGAGGCCATTCAGGAATTTTTAAAAGCGGACAAAGTGAAACGCACCCCGGAAATCTGCCTTCACATTGCCAACCTCTATTACCGCCTGGGGGAATTGGACAGAGCCATCGAACGCTACCAGTTGTGTCTGGGAATCCGGCCCAATCAGGCCGGAAGCTATTACGGCCTGGGGCTGGCTTTCTACCGCAAGGCCCAGATCAGCGAGGCCATTCAAATGTTCCACAAAACCATCGAGATCGATCCGGACTTCCAGATGGCCTATTACTGGCTGGGAATCGCTTACTTCCACCACGGAGAATTACAGAAAACGGTCAATATTCTGAATCAGCTGGTGCAGCGTAATCCGGAATTCACCATTGCCTATTACCATCTGGGCGAGGCGTACTCCCAGCTGGGGCTCCTGGACAAAACCATCGAAAATTTCGAGAAGGTGGTGGAATACAATCCCAAAGATGCACCGGCATTTTACCAGCTGGGAATTGCCTACTACAAGAAGGGCGAACTGGACAAAGCCATTCAGGCGTTCCGGAAAGTGCTGGAGCTGGATCCCGAGCACGCCCGCGCCAAGCACAATCTGAAAGCCCTGGAAGAGGTCCGTACCCACTTCTTCTAATAGCACACAACCCGTTTGTCCTGATATTTTTTAATCGTCCCGGCAAGGAATGAAATTGACTGAGGAAAAAACATGAATCATTGGCTGCTCTACCTGATTGCATTTTTAATTTTTCCAGGATTTTTATTCACTGGTACATTTGGCTTGCTGGTGACCTGGGTGGATCGCAAAGTTACCGCTCTGGTGCAATATCGGGTGGGACCACCGCTGCGGCAGCCGTTCTACGATTTGTTTAAGCTCTGGCATAAAGAGCTAATTCTGCCCAGAACCGCCCGGAAAACCGGATTTTTACTGGCGCCTTTTTTAGGTCTGGCCGCCACCACCCTGCTGGCCACCATGCTGGGCATATTTAACCTCAATCCTGAAATCCGTTTCGTGGGCGACACCATCGTCATTCTCTACCTGATGCTACTGCCGCCCCTAAGCATCGTATGGGGCGGATTCGCTTCCGGAAACCCCATTAGCGCCCTGGGCGCCAGCCGGGAGTTGAAGTTGATGATCGGGTACGAACTCCCCTTTGTGATTGCGGTGGCCACCGTGTTATTTAAAGTCGGTTCGTTTTCCCTGGGCGAAATCATTAAATATCAGCAGGTTCACGGGGTACTGTTAAACCACCCCTCCATGTGGATTGCCTTTCTGGTTAGCTTGATCTGTTTACAGGCCAAACTTGCCCAGGTACCGTTTGACATTAGCGAGGCGGAATGCGAACTCATGGAAGGGCCCTTTTTAGAGTATTCCGGACCGGCTTTGGGTATTTTCAAGCTCACCCAGGCCATGCAGTACGTGGTGGTACCCTGGTTCCTGATCAGCCTGTTCTGGGGCGGCACCGTTTTACAGGGCTGGAGCATCCTCTGGTCGTTGCTGAAATACCTGGCCATTATTGTCGTGGTCGTCCTGGTGAAAAACACCAATCCCCGGGTTCGCATCGATCAGGCGGTGAATTTTTTCTGGGGTTGGGTCACGCTGCTGGCTGCAGTGGGGATGGTACTTATGTTGTCAGGTTATTAAAATATGATATGATTACCTGATGGGATGGATTGGATTCTGGAAATTAGAAATTAGAAACTGGGGAAAACTACAGTTTAGTATTTTTAATAAAAGCATTCAGTTTAGGACCAATTTTGTTAATTATTTCTGAAACCTGCTCGATTTGATCCTTTTCCAGCAGATTTCTTCGGATGGCTTTTCTCAACCAACACTTGGTTTCCTCAAATGAGCCGCGGGCATAGTGGTAAAAATTCTTTCTATCTTTAGGTGTAAAACGACCGTATCCTTCAGATAGATTCGCCGCAATGCTATCTGCTGCACGGATAATCTGATACCCAATTGTTCTCTGAGTTTTAACATCCCAATTGTCGAAAAAATACCAGATCAAATCAGAAAGTTTCTCTGAAAGCTGATAAACGTCTAATTCATAAACTTCTTTCATGATCTAACCTTTTTCAATTTTAAAGATTTTAAAACTAAGGAATTTATCTTTCAAGAGTTTGACTGGTTAATCTTTCAAATCTGAATCCCAGTTTCAAATTTCCAGCTTCTCTTCCCCCAACTCTCGGTACAACAAGGTCTCTTAAACTCGACTTAACCAAATAGAACGGAGTTTTCAGCATGGCCAACCTCTCCACCCGCTGGTTGAAAAAATCGCCCTGGGTGTACCATGTGGGTACCGGCGGTTGCAATAATTGCGACATCGAAATACTGGACTGCCTGACGCCGCGCTTCGACGTGGAACGGTTCGGAATAAAGCTGGTGGTGAGTCCCCGCCACGCCGATGTGCTGTTGGTCAGCGGACCGGTGACTTACCACATTAAACCGCGATTGCAGGAGGTGTACAAACAGGTGCCCAAACCGTGTGTGGTGGCCTGCATTGGCGCCTGCGCCTGCAGCATGGGCATCTTCAAAGACAGTTACAGTGTGGCCGGTCCGGTGGACCGGGTCATCCGGGAAATCGATCCCAACGCCATCTTTGTGTACGTACCCGGATGTCCCCCCAAACCGGAGACCATGATCATGGCGCTGGTGAAAGCACTGCAAAAAATCTGAAACGGCAACACGTAACATACCAATTTTATGTCCGACAAAAACATTTTCAATAAGATTGATGTTAAAATTATTCTAATTCGTGTCAATTCGTGAGCCAATAGAGGGTAAGGACCAACCATGCAACGCATGAGTATTGCGGATTTCATTGAAAAATTAAACGAAAAATACCGGGGCGGTCTGGAGGTTCAACAGCGCTCGGAGAAGCGAGTCTACATTCGGGTGCCCCGAGAAAATCTCAAGGAAATCGCTCGGATTATTTTCCGCGACTTCGGAGCGAAATTCTCCATCGCCACCGGCATCGATGTGCGGGAAGGGTTCGAAGTGCTCTACCATTTTACCTTCGACCGCCACGGTTTCATCTGCACCGTCAAGACTCTGGCGCCCCGGGAAGATCCCAAACTGGAGTCGCTGGTGGAGATCATTCCCGGTACCACCTGGATTGAGCGGGAAATTCACGATATTCTGGGTGTGAAATTCGAGGGGCATCCCAACCTCAAGCGATTGGTAAAAGCAGAATTTCTGGCGGAAGACGAGTATCCCTTCCGCAAGGATTTTGACCTCAAAAAATTTAAAGAGCGCCACAATTTGCCAATCGCCAAATAAATTTCCAAAATCACAAAACCTAAAGTCCAAGTTTCCCAAGAGGGATCCCTACGGGACAAGTTTCCAATTTCAAATTTCAAGCTTCGAGGAGCCAACCATGCGATCCGTCATTCCCATTGGTCCCTTCCATCCCCTGCAAGATGAGCCGGAAAATTTCGTCCTGACCGTAGAAGGCGAAACGGTGGTGGACATCGACGCTAACATTGGCTATATCCACAAAGGGATCGAATTATTAGCGCAGCAAAAAACCTACGACCAGGTGGTGTTTCTGGTCGAACGCATCTGCGGTATCTGTTCCATCACCCATACGGTTTGTTTTTGCAACGCGGTGGAAGACCTGCTGCAAGTGGAGATTCCCGAACGTGCCAAATACATTCGTACAATTCTGGGAGAAATCGAACGCATTCACAGCCATCTGCTCTGGGTTGGGCTGGCCGGACATTTCATTGGCTACAATACGGTGTTCATGTGGGCCTGGAAATACCGGGAAC
>JAJRXE010000505.1 GCA_024276455.1 Calditrichota bacterium | reverse complement strand
TTTAACGATGGCTAACCCCATGCCGTTTCCCCCTTCGTGTTTGTGGGTGGTGAAAAAGGGGTCAAAAATCCGCTCCAGGAACTCTTCCGGGATTCCCACTCCTTCATCCAGTATCTCCACATAAATCCAAGGGCTCTGGCGAAGTTTCGAGAGCGGCCGGAGCGGACGGGTGGAGATTTTCAGCCGTCCGCCGGAATCTTTCATGGCCCGAATGCTGTTTTCGAACAGATTAATGAAGACCCGGCGCATCTGGTTCACGTCAATCTGTACCGGTGGTAAATTGTCGGAAAAATGTTTTTCCAGCACAATGTTGGGAGGAATATGAACCAGATCAAGCGTCATATTGATTAACTGGTTTATGTCCACCGGCTTTAATTTTAATTCCTGAGGACGGGCGTAGTTCAGCAAATCTTTGACCAGCTTTTCCATGTAAGCGGCATGTTGACGCAACCGTTTGTCCGGACTGGAATCCAGCTTCACCAGGGTAATAAAAGATTGAAAATCGTGAGCAATTTGGGAAGCGAACACCCCAAGCTCCGCCAATTTTTGCGATTGCACGGCGTTTTGAATAGACTGAATGTTCTGAATGGCAATTGCCACCTGCACGGAGAGCATGCGGGCAAAACGCAAATCTTTGTGAGTGAAATGGGTAATCCGCCGATCGCCTCCTAAAAAGAAAAACCCTTTCAATTCGTTCTGAATGGTGAGGGGTAAGATGAGGTAAATTTTCGCTCTTTCCAGCGCTTTGTAAATGGAAGAAGTGGCGGGGTAATCGAATTTATTGAGGATTTTACGATCGTTTTCGATTTTTTCCGGAATGGGAGAATTGGCGTCCGTGAGTAAGCGGTTTAAATCGTTCGCTTCGAATCCTTCATTGAAAACGATCTGGTAAGGATGGATGTCGAATTGAGAGATGACAATCGCCGCTTTGGTGCAGCGAAAAATTCGTTGAAAAAATGCGGCAGAAAACTGTGCTAGCGCTTGCAAATCGATGAACTGACCAATCTGGCTTAAAAAATGCTCGAGCTCTTTCTCCAGATCATACGTTTCTTCTTCGTAAGGTAAGCGAATTTTAGTTTGAATTAAGTGGTTCAAATACTGGATTGTGATGAAAACAAGAATGGCTAACAAAATGAAAAGCAGAAAATTGAAAGGAGGCTGGAAATAACTCAATAACGGCAGAAGAGCCAGATACAGAAAAGAAACCAGTAAAAAGAGAATGCTGTTGGAAGTGAGATTGTCAAATTCAATAATCCGGTACTGGGCGGCGGTGTAAAATACCAGGATGCTAAAAATCGGGTAAGCCAGGAAAATACTGGGGTGAATCAATCCGAAAAAGGGTGCCAGATGAAGCATGGCGAAAGCAAAAACAGACAGTGGGAAAACCCCGGTTAGAAAGTTCTTGATGATTGTAATTTCGATTTTCCGTTTGGCGAACAGGTATTTTTGAAAGAAATCGTACAAAAGAATGTAGAAGATGAAAGCAAAGTAGCCGAGGTAAGACAGAAAATAAAAATTGTAGCGGGGGTAGGTAAGTCCATTCTGGGTGGTGATCCCATCGATTAACACATTGCTTACCCCCAGCAGCGCCAGAATGGTGCTGGTGACAAAGAAAAAGATGTTTTTGATTTTGACGGTCGGAAAGTCGGAGCTCAAATAATAATTCTGACTCAGGTGGAAAAGAATGGCCGGGATGAACGCTTCCACCACCAGGCGAATTTTGATGACCAGAGGAGCAAAGGGAAGGGGATGGTTGCCCAGCAAAAAGATGGAAGCCATTTCCTCCAGCAGAAGCAAAAGGTTCAGGTAAATGAAGAGAGGAACCAGGAGCGATTGGATGCGTTGGCGGTACACAAAGTAAATAATGAAAATGTGCAGGGCTACGGAAAGCGCCAAAAAGTAACCAACGATGGAGATCAGCATCCCGGGAATCCCTCCCTAAACCTGTTTTTTCGACTTTTCCCAGAGTCTATCCATTTCCTCTAAGGAAGCTTCGTAAACCGAGCGGTTTGTTTTGCGTAGTTGCGATTCAATGTACTGGAACCGGGCGACAAATTTGTTAATGGTTTTCCGGAGGGCATCTTCGGCATTGATTTTTTTGAAGCGAGCCAGATTGACCAGCGAAAATAGCAAATCACCCAATTCGTTCTCAATTTCTTCGGCCTGATTGGTCGTCAGGGCCTGTTTTAATTCCTGAATTTCCTCGCTGATCTTGTCCAGGACGCCCGAAACGTTTTCCCAATCGAACCCCACCTGGGCGGCTTTATCCTGCAAACGTTGGGCGCGCAATAAGGCGCTTAAGTTTTTCGGAACGCCTTCTAAAAGAGAGGTGCGATCTTCCTGTTCCAATTTGATCTGTTCCCAGTTCTCTTTCACCTCTTCAGCGCTGTCCACCTTTACCTCTCCGAAAACGTGGGGATGCCGCCGGATGAGTTTCTCGTTAATGTGATGTAGCACCCCTGCGATGTCGAATAATTGGCGTTCTTCGGCAATTTCCGCTTGAAAAACAATCTGAAGCATCAGATCGCCTAATTCTTTTTTGAGCTCTTCCCAGTTTTGTTCGTCGATGGCTTCCACGGTTTCGTAGGCTTCTTCCAGAATGTACTGACGCAGGGATTCGGGGGTTTGTTTGCGGTCCCAGGGACACTCTTTGCGCAGGCGGTGCATGATTTGTAACAAGCGTTCGAATTCTTTCGTCGGATCCATTATTCAACCATTTTGAATTTCTCAATTCTTTAAATTACAGACAAATTGCAGAAAATACAATCGGTTTTTTTCCAAAACCACCTTTTGCAGTTAAACAACCGGAGCAAAGCGGTGGGTTTAAAAAATAGTTGCGCGGAAAATCGATTTTTACTTTAATTATTTGCAAACAGAGAGCAATGCTTCTGAAAGGTAATATTAAAGGAAAGGAACCAGAATATGGAAATCAACCGAAATATCCCGGAAATTCTTCGCAAATATAAAAAGATTGCTGTGGTCGGGGTCTCAGACAAACCGTACCGTGACTCTCACCGAGTAGCTCGTTTTATGCTGGCGCAGGGCTACCAGGTTTTTCCGGTAAACCCCACTCTCAAAGAAGTTCTGGGTTTGAAGTGTTACCCTTCGGTGCTGGACATTCCCGAGGAAATTGAGCTGGTGGATATTTTCCGCCGTCCGGAGTTTGTGGGGCCTATTGTGGATCAGGCGATTGAAAAAGGAGCTAAAGCGGTGTGGATGCAGTTGGGGGTGGTGAACGAAGAAGCAGCTCGCAAGGCGCTGGAAGCAGGTCTGGAAGTGGTGATGGATCACTGCTGGAAAATTGAATACTTGAATTATTTCGGTTAGGGGTGGCCAGTGCGGCTCAAATTTTCCAGATAAGAGAGAGCCGCCATTGCTGCACCCAGTTCTGTTTAATCAGGTCGAGGCCGCTGCCCAGAACGGTTAGATCCGGATAGTAGCGCCATTGCCATTTGAGGTGAAATTGCAATTGTTGATTGGCTTTCCAGTGGCACAGCACCAGGAATTTGTAGCCCCGTCCGTTGAGTAACTGCAGAAAGAAATTCCCCGGTAGGTCGGGTTCGAATTCATAAATCCGCATTTCGTAATCCGGTACGTCGAAAATTGTCCAGCGGAAAAGTAGCCGCAATGTCCGCCGCACTCGCCAATCCAGCTGGTGGGAGAGGCTGAATCCGTAGGGACGGACGGCAGGGGGCAGGGGAGTGACCCAACGGCTTTCCAGGCGACTTTGCAGGTGAACCTCCGGGCTTATTTTCAGGCGGTAGGTTAGTTGAAGTCCGTAATAGTGTTTTTCCGTTTCACCGGCCAGCATTTCGTTTAAAGAACGGTCTTTCTGCTTAAAACGCAAACTGAGTTGCTGAGCAGCAAAAGTTTGGGTGACACTCAGGTAATAGTCGCGCAGTACGGTGGTCGGGGTTTCCGGAGTGCGCAAGGGGCGGTAGGCGTGCAGGTAAGCGGAGAAGCGGGTACGTTTCCAGGGCGAGTAACGCACCAGCAGGGCGGCGCCGGTTTTGTTGGTGGGTGTCTGGCTAAAACTCCCCAATGCCCGCCCGCGCAAGGTAAAATAGTCCGGGTGGTAGTAATAGAAGGTAAACTGGTAGCGAAAGTTGGACCGTTCCAGGTAAAGCTGATTGGTCAGGGCCGGAAAGCGGAGGTTGTACAGGGACCATTCGGCCGAATAAGTAAGTTTACCGAGCGGGACCTGGAGGGCTACACTGGAAGAGGAGAATGCCCCGGGTTGTCCCTTCAGGGCGGGGCGGAGGCGGTTCCGACTGAACAAACCCTGGAGCCGCGCCTTACCCAGTCGACCTTCCAGCACTCCGCCCAGAATGGTTTCTTGTAATCGGTTTTGTTTGCTTTTCTCGCCGGGGGTACGGTGCAAACCGGAAAGGTACAAATGGCTGACCGTGGAGTCGGTGGAAGAAATGGTGGCATCCAGACGGCGGCTGGAAAAAAAGAGGCGAACGATGCCCGCTTTTCCGAATGCCTTGCTCAGATTAATTCCCCGGAGAAATCCGGTCGGAGCGGCGGAGCGATTGTTCCGCAAAATGGTTTCCGGAATTCGCAGGATGGGGAGCAGCTCCGGGTAAAGCGGCAGCCCAAAAGGCGACCAGTAAACCAGTCCGGCCCCGTACAGAAGGTAGTAATCGCCCACGGTAAGGCGGAAGCGGTGCGGCAGGTTTTGCCAGCTCAAATGGTAGCTTCCGAAATCGAAATAATTGGACTCTCCGGGGTCTTTGTCCCAGATGATTCCGCCCTGCAGGGTGTTGCCTCTGCGAAAGTAAAAACGTTGATTAAGCCAGAGCGGGTCCTGGTACAGGGCGCGTTCAAATCCCCGGGGAGTGGGGAAGGTCAGACCGGCCTGAACCCGGTAAGTGGCGGAGAACATTGGCGCAGGTTCCTGCACGGTAATAAAGGGCTTCAGGGCGGTGTAAAGTTCTTCGGTAATTCCCGGGAGCTGTTTCAATTCTTCCAGGGAGCGAAAGCCTCCCTTTCGACGGCGGTGGCGGACAATTTCCCGGGCGATTTGGGGAGTTAGAAAAGGAAGTCGAAGCAGGTCGCGGACCCGGGCGCGGTTTAAATTCAGGGGATTGTTTTTAAGTTCCCAGAGGTACTCCAGCCAATCCACCTGGCGGGAGTTTTCCAGATCGATGTCCTGCAAAACACGATCGACAATTTCAAATTCCTGGGAATGCAGCGGCAGGGTTCCACTTAAGCAGAGCAGGGCAAATAGCCCCAACCCCCAAAGCAATTGTTGTCCGGAACGTTCGGGCATGTTTCACCCGCCGCGTTTGGTGTTTCGAAACGGTCTGGTTGCACGTTCCGGTGTGCGGAATTGGCTGTCCTAATTGGTTTTAAATTAAAAAAAATTCGGGAATTTGTCAACCGGTTCGGCCGGAAAAAACACCTTCAGGAGGTGCCCTCTTGTCCGTTCCCGGCGACCTGCCGGTAGTATTCGCAATAATCTCGCAGGGGACAGATTTCGCAGCGAGGGTTTTGAGCTTTGCAAATTTGTCTCCCGTGCCAGATGAGCCAGTGATGCGCGGCAGACCACTCTTCTCGGGGAATGTTTTCCATCAGTTGCTGTTCGGTTTTTTCCGGGGTGGAAGCCTTGGCCAGACCGATGCGGTTAGAAACCCGAAAGACGTGAGTGTCCACCGCGATGGCGTCGTGGTTAAAGCCCACGCTGAGCACCACGTTAGCCGTTTTACGGCCCACGCCGGGGAGCTTAACCAGTTCTTCGCGAGTTTGCGGCACTTTGCCCCCGTATTTTTCCACCAGCATCCGGGCGGTGGCTAAAATATTGCGGGCTTTGTTGCGGTACAGTCCAATGGATTTAATTTTCTCCTCCAGCTCTTCTACCGAGAGCTTCAGAAACGATTGGGGATCGGGGTAGTCCCGATAAAGATCTCGGGTAATTTTATTGACCTGTTTATCGGTACTCTGGGCAGCCAACATGGTGGAAACCAGCAACTGAAACGGGGAGCGGAATTTCAGGGCTGTGCCGGTGTGGCCGTAGGTTTCCTTTAAAATGTCCAGTACCTGACGAATCTTTGGTTTCTCCAGCAATTTTTCCTCCTGAGGTTTCGCTTTGCGCGGGTAAGGAATTCCGGAGGGAACCCGGATTGTTCACCAGGCATCCCTCCGGTCGGATTCCCGCGCGCCCTATTTTCCTTCCAGCATGCGAACAAACTCTTCTTCATTCAAGATGGTGACACCCAGTTGCAGGGCTTTCTGGTATTTGGACCCCGGGTCTTCGCCTACCACCACATAGTCGGTTTTGCGACTCACACTGTTGCTCACTTTGCCCCCTCGCTGCCGAACCAGTTCGGCGGCTTCATCGCGGGTAAAACGGCTCAGGGCCCCGGTGAAGACAAATGTTTTGCCGGCGAAACGCTCGTCCAGTTGTACGGCTTCTTCTTCCTGCTGAAAGCGCACTCCCGCCCGGCGCAGTTTTTCAATCACCTGGCGATTGGAGGGATTGTCGAAAAATTTGCGGATGCTAACGGCGGTTTTTTCACCAATCCCTTCGATGGAAGCAATTTCTTCCACCGAAGCATTCATGAGCGCATCCAGCGATTGAAACTTTTCTGCCAGCAGGCGGGCAGCGCCTTCGCCCACAAAGGGGATCCCCAGGGCGAAAATGAGCCGCTCCAGCGGTTGCTGTTTGCTGCGTTCAATGGCTTCAATTAAGTTGGCGGCGCTCTTTTCACCCATTCGTTCCAGAGAAGCCAGTTGTTTCGCTTTCAGGTAATAAAGGTCGCCGTAATCGGAGATCAATTTTTCCCGGAACAGCAGATCTACCACCTTCTCGCCCAGTCCTTCAATATCCATGGCTCGCCGGGAGGCGAAGTGTTCCACCCGCCGCGCCACCTGTTCCGGACAGGCCACATTCTCGCAGCGTAGGGCAACCTCTCCGGGATGTTTAACCAGTGGCGAACCGCACACCGGGCAGGTGGTCGGAGGTTGGTAGGGAGGAAGGTCTTTGGGGCGTTTCTCTTTGATGACCCGGACAATTTTAGGAATCACATCGCCCCCTTTTTCCAGCAGAACGTAGTCGCCTGGCCGCACGTCCAGCCGCTGGATTTCTTCCACATTGTGCAGGGTGGCGCGACTGACGGTGGTGCCCAGGATTTGCACCGGTTCCAGAATTGCCACCGGCGTTACCACGCCGGTGCGTCCCACCTGCCAGACAATCTCTTTTAAACGGGTCTCCACCTGTTCGGCTTTGAATTTAAAGGCAATAGCCCAGCGGGGACTTTTGGCAGTGGCACCCAACCGCTCTTGCTGTTCAAGATCGTTTAGTTTAACCACCACTCCGTCAATGTCGTACGGCAGGGTGTCCCTTTTCTGCTGCCACTCCGACCAGTAGGCAATGACCTCTTCGATGTTCTGACACAACCGGTAATGGGGATTCACCGGAAAACGTAGTTGCTCCAGCGTTTTGAGACCGTGGTAGTGCGTTTTCAGATAACGTTCGTCGCTGAGGGGTTCAATCCAGTAACAGAACATCTTCAGCGGCCGTTTGGCCACCAGCCGGGGATCCTGCAGTTTTAATGATCCGGCGGCCGCATTGCGCGGATTGGCAAAGGGCGGCTCGCCATTTTCCAGACGTTCTTCATTTAATTTAACCAGGTCCTTGCGGTAAAAATAGATTTCTCCGCGAACCTCGATGTTCCGTAGCACCGGGTCCTCGGTTTCCAACCGCAGGGGAATACTGCGAATGGTTTTCACATTGTTCGTAACATCGTCGCCCTGTTCGCCGTCTCCCCGGGTAGCCGCCCGCACCAGTACACCGTCTTCGTACAGCAAGCTCATCGCCACCCCGTCGATCTTTAACTCACAAACATATTCGTATTTTTCTCCCGGTCGCAGCAGGCTGCGAACCCGCCGGTCGAAATCGCGGATTTCCTCCTCGTTGTAGGTGTTAGACAGGCTGAGCATCGGTTTGCGGTGCTGGACCACCGGAAATTCTTTGGTGGGAACCCCGCTCACCCGCTGGGTGGGAGAATCCGGGGTGATGAACTCCGGGTATTGTTGCTCCAGCTCTTCCAACCGTTTCATCAGCATGTCGTATTCGTAATCGCTGATTTCCGGCTGGGCCAGGACGTAATAAAGGTAATCGTGCCGGTTAATCTCCCGACGCAAGCGTTCAATTTCCCGCTTAACTTTTTCTTTTTCCGGATCCATGCCTGACCTCCCCAATTTTGTCCTTTAAAATTAAACCAAAATTCATTTTGAAAAAAACTATATTTTTACCTAAATTTTCTCTATGAAGAAAAGTTTATTAATTGCTCTGGTTTTTTTATTCTCCTGTACCAATCCCTTTGTGACCCGAGAACCGGAGCCTCCCACGGTTGCGACCCGTCCTCAGCCGGGAAACACCCTGCAGAACAATCCCGATTCGCTCCTTCTGAAACTTCAATATGCCTTTCGCGATAAAAATGTCAATTTTTACACCGATTGCCTTTCCGACGGGGAACGGGTGACCCCGGCATTTTATTTTATTCCCAGCCAGAACGAAGCTCAGCGTTTCCCTTTCTGGAGTCGGCGGGACGAATATTATTATTTTAACCAGCTGGCGACCAATTCCGATCTGGAAAAAATGACCCTCCAGTTGTTTAACGTAGCGGACTGGACATTTGTGGGGGCTTCGCAGGACACCATGCAAACCAATTTTTCTTACGAAATCCAGCTAAAATTTAAATTGCGAAGAGAAGTTTACCAGGGAGAAGGTGTTTTTAAAATTGTTCGCTCTTCCCAGTCCCTCTGGTACATTTACTACTGGGAAGATTTCGAGACAACCAGCGGTGCCAACGATAGCACCTGGTCCACGCTGAAAATTAATTACCGGTAGGAAAATATGTGGCTGTTGCGGGCAAAAAATTGGATTCTGGTGGTTCTTTTG
>JAJRXE010000504.1 GCA_024276455.1 Calditrichota bacterium | reverse complement strand
GGGGGGTGTGCCTCTGGTTTACCGGCCTTTCCGGGAGCGGGAAATCCACCATTGCCCGCGAGGTGGAAAACCTTTTGTACGAACGGGGGGTGCGGACCTACGTGCTGGACGGCGACAATATTCGCCACGGTTTAAATAAAGACCTGGGATTTTCCCCGGAAGATCGCAACGAGAACATTCGTCGCATTGGCGAAGTGGCCAAATTGTTTGTGGACGCCGGTTTGATTGTGATGACCGCTTTCATTTCTCCCTACCGGGCAGATCGAGACCGGGTGCGCGCCATCATGAAGGAGGGAGAGTTTGTGGAGGTGTACGTGGAAGCCGATCTGGAGACTTGCGAAGAACGCGATCCCAAGGGGTTGTACAAGAAAGCCCGGGCCGGGGAAATCAAAGAATTCACCGGCATCTCGGCGCCCTACGAAGCGCCGCTGAATCCCGAGCTGGTCATCAACACCACCAGAGAAACCGACGTACGCAAAAACGCCGAGAAGGTGGTGGCGTTTCTGGAAGAAAAAGGTTATTTAACCGTTGAATAAACCAAGCCTTTCCGGGAAGGTGATCGCCTTCCCGGGAGACAATGAAGAGAACCCTTACCCCACATGATTGATTTACAGGTTCACAGCACCTATTCCGACGGAAGTTTTACCCCGACCGAGCTGGTGGAGCTGGCCCGGCAGCGGGGAATTACCGCTCTGGCTCTGACCGACCACGACACGGTGGAGGGGATTCCCGAGTTTCTGGCCGCCGGACGGGCACACGGGGTGGAAACCGTACCGGGAGTGGAAATCAGTGTGGATGCGGCGCTTCCGCCGGGCGGGCACCTTCACATTCTGGGCTTGTTCATCGATGCGACCTCCGGGCAGCTGGCGGAAAAATTGCAGTTTTTACGCCGCCACCGCCAGTAACGGGCGCGCCAAATCGTGCGAAAATTGGCCGCGCTGGGACTTCCCATCTCGGAAGAAGAGCTGCCTCCTCCAGGAGAGCAGGGGGCCATTGGACGTCCCCATGTGGCGCGTTTGCTGATGCAGAAGGGACTGGTGGCCTCCCTGGAAGAAGCCTTCGAAAAATATCTGGCCGAGGGACGTCCCGCTTTTGTGGAAAAGGTCAAACTGAACGAAGTCCAGGCCATTCAGTTAATAAAACAAGCCGGTGGACTGGCCGTGCTGGCGCACCCGCATTTGATGAATTATCCCAACCCGCAAGAATTGGCGAAAAAAATCCTTTATTTAAAAAATCTGGGACTGGACGGATTCGAGGTGTATTATCCGGGGATGCCCGGGGACCTGCAGAAATTTTTACTGCGCCTGGCGGCCGAGCAGGACATGGTGATTTCCGGCGGCTCCGATTTCCACGGGAGCAACAAACCGGAGGTTGAACTGGGTGTGGGAACCGGCGATCTGGCGATTCCGGAAGAAGTGCTGGAGCAACTCAAATACCGTTGGAGGCAGCAACAAGCCGCTGCCCGGACCGCCTCGCTGGAGTAACGCGAAAAAAGAGCGCCAACCGGACGGTTGGTTTTTAAAAATCGGATTTCGTGGATTCGGACACAACCGGAAGGGTTCGAATGATGTAAAATACCCGCTTCGTTTAGAAAGGGAAAAAGAAAATAAAATTCGAAAGAAATTGAGAAAGAAAAGAAAGGAGTAGCCCATGATTGCACCCCATGGTGGTGAACTGGTCAATCGCTATGTGGAGGAGTCGGCCCGCGAGGAGTGGTTGGAGAAAGCCCGCTCGCTTCCCCGGATTCAACTGGACGATAAAAACATTTCCGATCTGGAAATGATTGCCAATGGCGCCATGAGTCCCCTGACCGGCTTTATGGGGGCAAAGGATTACCACAGTGTAGTGGACACCATGCACCTGGCGAACGGGCTGGCCTGGAGCATCCCGATTACCCTGGCGGTAAACAAGGAAACCGCCCGGGAATTAAAAGAGGGCGGCCAGGTGGCGCTGCTGGACCTGGAGCAACAAATTCTGGCCGTGATGGAGGTGGAAAGCATCTTCACCTACGACAAAAAAGAAGAAGCTCAGAAAGTTTTCCGTACCACTGACGAAAAGCATCCCGGGGTGGCCTATGTGTACCAGCAGGGCGATTACCTGCTGGGCGGACCGGTGCACATGATTAATCGTCCAGAGCACCCCGATTTTGTGGAATATCGGCGCGATCCGGCCCAGACCCGCCAGATTTTTCAGGAACGGGGCTGGGACACTGTGGTGGCTTTCCAGACCCGCAATCCCATTCACCGTGCCCACGAATATTTGCAAAAATGCGCCCTGGAGATCGTGGACGGTCTGCTGATTCATCCCCTGGTGGGACGCACCAAAGCCGACTACATTTCGGCGGAAATTCGCATGAAGAGCTACGAGGTGTTGCTGGACAAATACTACCCCAAAGACCGGGTGCTGCTTTCGGTATTTCCGGCGGCCATGCGCTACGCCGGGCCCCGCGAAGCCATTTTCCATGCCCTGGTGCGCAAAAATTACGGCTGTACCCACATCATTATCGGGCGCGACCACGCCGGGGTGGGCGATTATTACGGCACCTACGATGCCCAACACATCTTTAAAGAATTCTCCCGCGATGAGCTGGACATCACCCCGTTGTTCTTCGAACATGCCTTTTATTGCACCGAATGTGGCAACATGGCCAGCGCCAAAACCTGTCCGCACGACAGCAGCGCGCACGTGTTCCTGAGCGGCACCAAAGTGCGGGAGATGCTGCGGCGCGGGGAACTTCCGCCCCGGGAATTCACCCGTCCGGAAGTGGCCCAGGTGCTGATGGAAGGACTGAAAAACGGGTAATCCTGTTTCTTTCCCCAACACGGAAGCGGCCAGTTACCCGAATCTGTTTGGGTAACTGGCTTTTTTTCTGTAAATTCCTTATCTTACGGAAAGACGGATGTGAATTCCTGACATGAACAATAAAATCAAAACCATTTTCTCCTTTTTATTCAGCGCCCTGTTTCTTTACCTGGCTTTTCGCAAAATTGAACTGCGGGAGCTGTTGCTGGCGCTGCGGGAAAGCAGCTGGCTGGTGGTGCTTTCCGCCTCTCTCATGGCCATTCTGACCATGGTGATCCGCGCCTGGCGCTGGAACATCATTCTCAATGCCCTGCGCCCGACAACCTTCTACACCGCCTTCGCCTTCACCAACATTGGTTTCATGATTAACAACCTGCTTCCCGCCCACCTGGGCGACCTGTTCAAGGCTTATTTGATCGGGAAACACGAACGATTTAGCTCCCTGGCGGCGCTGGCTACCGTGGTGGTGGAACGGCTGCTGGATTTCATTACCGTTTCTTTAATGATGGTGCTGTTGATGTGGCTGATGCCCGTACCGATCTGGATGCGCAACCTGGGTCTGCTGGTCGGTTTCTTCAGCAGCGTGCTGTTTACCGGTATTTTGTTGCTGGCCGGAAAAGGGGCAGAAAACCAGCAGTGGGCCGAAAGAATCAGCCGGGTCTTTCCGGAACGCTTGCGTTCCAAAACCATCCAGACCCTGAATTTGATTTTCAGCGGGGTGGCCACCCTGCGACGGGGAAAAGTGCTGTTGAAACTGCTGGCGATCTCTCTGCTGCAGTGGACCCAGATGATTCTGACCGTGCTGATTGTGCTCACCACGTTACGGGGAGTGAATCATCTCTTCCTGGCAGCCAGCGCCGCCCAGATTTTTGTTGCTTACGTCGTGGTGGTGCCCTCATCTCCCGGATACTGGGGAAGCATTCAATTGGCTTTCGTCATGGCATTAAGTTATTTCAACGTTGGCCGGGCGGACGCCCTGGCCGGTTCGCTGGTGTACCATTTAACCCAGTACATTCCGGTAACCCTGGTGGGCTTGTGGTTCTTCTTCAAAGAAGGGCTTTCCTTCAAACAGGTGCAACGCACCCGCCTGGAAATGTCCCGTGACAAAACGGCGACCGGTACGGAGGTCCGTTCCGGGGAAAAACAGGGAATACGGGGCAGAAAAACGGCTCATTCCCCTGGCGAAACAGCCGATGATTGAGAGCGAAAGCCATTGGGTTGAGTGAAGAATTAAATTTTGGATTGCGGAATATTTGATTTAAAGAAAAAATACACGAACAGAATTGGTTAAATTGTTTCCTTAAAATAACATACTCGCGTGCTCAAAGAGCGTCAGGAAAAAGAATGGGATTTGAGTTTTATTACACCCTGGTATTGATTGTGATGCTTTCGGTGGTGCTGGTCAGGGAATGGCTGGAGGCGGAGGTGGCGGTTTTCGCCGCGCTGATTCTGCTGATGGTGGCAAACGTCATCGACGCCAAAACTGCCTTTCAGGGATTTTCCAACATCGGGGTGCT
>JAJRXE010000503.1 GCA_024276455.1 Calditrichota bacterium | reverse complement strand
ATCTCGGCTTCCTGCCCGGCGACATCGAAGCCAAGCTCGATCCGTACATGCAACCGCTTTACGACAACCTGGCGGTAATCAAAAACAAGTTCGCGGAAAACGACCGGGCTCACCAGCGCATTGGCGAAATGTTAAAGAACGGCAAACTATTTATCTCGCCCCTGGCTTACATCCGGGGTCGCAGCCTGGAGAAAATTTATTTCATTGTAGATGAAGCCCAGAATCTGACGCCTCACGAAGTGAAAACCATCATTACCCGCGCCGGAGAGGGTACCAAAATCATTTTCACCGGCGATCCTTACCAGATTGACACCCCGTACCTGGACGCGCGCTCTAACGGCCTGACTTATTTGATTGACCGGATGGCCGGACAAAGCATTTACGCCCACGTGAATCTGGAAAAAGGCGAGCGCTCGCAGCTGGCGGAACTGGCCAGCAATCTGCTGTAAAACCGACCAACCGCAAGGGTCAACCAACTTCCCGCGCACTCCAGTGACGGATCGGCGGAATGAAAATCCTTCCGTCTCCCGGGATCAAAACTGTTCGAACTGACTCATCACCCCGGAGAAAAAGCTGCCGAAGGCGAAAAAGCCAACCACCATAAGCGCAATAATGATGATGAATAAGATTCCCTGAATCACGAAATAAAGCCGCAATTTATCCAGCATGGCAACCAGTTCCCGGGGATCTTTACTGTAAACGGCATTGGTAGCCCGATTTCCGGCCTGCAGCAGTAGAATTCCCAACCAGATGGGCAACCAGGCCACTAAAATTCCCACAATGCTAAGGGCCGAAAGGGCCCCGCTAATGATGTTAATGATTCCCAGGAATTTCAACCAGCCAGTCATGTTCATACTGACAGACCGGAGTCTTTCCAGCACCTCGGTTTCCCGGGTTACTTCGCCAGACACACTCGCTTCCATCTAATCCTCCTGCTTTGGTTCAATCCGGCGCCAATCTCAAATTGAGCGCCCACCAGTTATTCTTACACCAATACTCTGGAAACAATCGAATGGGGCAACGCTTTTAAAAACGCATCACCCACAGCCGGGAGATGCGCGCATTTTCTTTTAGCTGAATCCCAATTTTAGGCACCCACAGCGGTACCCTGAGTTCGGAATTCAGTTCCTGCACCAGTAAAGTGGGGTGGAAACACCCGCCCGCCAATAAGCGTGCATGAGGTTGCAAAAGGGCCACCTGATTGCTCCGGGAGGGAAGATTTTCGTTGAACTCTACTAAATAGTAACCTTCGTGTAGTTCCCACCAGCCGTAAGCGTCTTCCGGACTTCTTTTTATCGGCAGACAGAGCTCGGTTTTTCCGGGCTGGAATTCACCTCCCCCGAAGTCCAGGCTGGCCATTCCTTTTACCCGGTAAATCCTTGCCACCGTCAAATCCACCCACCATTCGTGCACCTGTTTTTTAGCCGAAATAAGCGACTGAAGCATGCGGGCGATTTGTTCACCAGACACAAATTCCGCCATTTCCTCCTCTCGCCTTCTTTGTCCGATCTTACGGGAATATAAGCAGTTAGCCGGAAAAAATGAATTGTTTTTTTGGCAAAAAGCTTTCCCCAGGGCTAATATCAAAGCATCCTGGCCGGGAAGCCTTAATCCCGATAGGGATTATGTGATTTTAGCCCACCAAATTTTTGGTGAAAAGAAAGGATGATTTTTCCAAAAATATTTTATTCCGGGAGGGATTATTGAAGGTTGTAAGAATACCTGGGGTGAGGTGGAATTTGAGTTGAATTATTTTCCCCTTTCATCACCCAGGAGTGCAGAGATAAAGGTCATTCTCTCCCTGCCGGGAGAGGCTCTTTTTTGGGGGGTCAACCCTTTTTCCCCGGGTCGGGCCCCGGGGCGAATTTCACCGGCCTCCCTGGCGGGAAGCCTTAATCCCGATAGGGATTGGGTGAGGTTAATCCACCAGAAATCTAAAGGGATAT
>JAJRXE010000502.1 GCA_024276455.1 Calditrichota bacterium | reverse complement strand
ATTACTCATTACTCATTACGCTTCACAAAAAACATTTTATCAGGATAAAAAGATCTTTATTTATAATATCTTACAAAGGATTATTCAGCCGATTTTACTAACCGTACCCCAACGAATATTTGTAATTTTTGTTTTTGGCAACCACCTTTAAACGTTCTTTTAAGGTATGATATGAGCAATGAACAATTCCGCCCGGATTCCGACCCGGAAGAAACCGGGGAGTGGCTGGAATCCCTGCAAGCGGTTCTGGACGATGAAGGGGCCGACCGTGCCCATTTTCTAATCGAAAAACTAACGGATTTGGCGCGACGCAACGGCGTCCGGTTACCC
Organism: Calditrichota bacterium; assembly: GCA_024276455.1. Lineage (GTDB taxonomy): Bacteria > Calditrichota > Calditrichia > RBG-13-44-9 > RBG-13-44-9 > JAJRXE01. The sequence goes on along the minus strand of JAJRXE010000502.1, from coordinate 1,622 downwards.
TATAGCCCAAATACAGCTTTTCAAAATACAATATCCCCGGCACAACAAGCCCCCTATCCCGGAAACCGATCTCTGGAAAGAAGGATAAAATCACTCATTCGCTGGAACGCCATGGCGATGGTGGTTCGTGCCAACAAAGAGAGCCACGGGATCGGCGGACATATTTCGTCATTTGCCTCATCGGCGACATTGCTGGAAGTCGCCCAAAACCATTTTCTCCGGGGTCACGAACATCCCGGTGGGAGCGATCTGGTATTTTTTCAGGGACATTCTTCCCCGGGCATGTATGCAAGGGCGTTTTTAGAAGGACGCCTTAATGAAGAAAAGCTGAATAATTTCCGCCGCGAAAAAGCAAAAGGCGGCGGTCTGAGCTCTTATCCCCACCCCTACCACATGCCGGATTTTTGGCAGTTTGCCACAGTCTCCATGGGTCTTGGACCTTTAATGGCTATTTACCAGGCGCGGTTTATGCGCTATATGATCGACCGGGGATTTATGGAAGAGTCGGGCCGGAAAGTGTGGGCCTTTTTGGGTGACGGGGAAATGGACGAACCGGAATCCCTGGGGGCGCTTACTATGGCGTCCAGGGAAGAGCTGGACAACCTGATCTTTGTTGTGAATTGTAACCTTCAGCGGCTGGACGGCCCCGTACGGGGAAACGGTAAAATTGTTCAGGAACTGGAAGGGGCATTTCGCGGCGCCGGATGGAATGTTATCAAAGTAGTTTGGGGCTCCGATTGGGATACTTTTTTGGCGGATGATAAAGAGGGGCTCCTGGCAAAACGGATGGAAGAAGTTGTCGATGGAGACCTTTTGAAATATGTTGTTGAGGGAGGCGCCTATATCCGCAGGCACTTCTGGGGCAAATCTCCGGAGCTGGAAAAGAGAGTGGAACACCTTACAGACGATGAATTGTGGAAATTGCGCGTGGGGGGCCACGATCCGGCCAAAGTATATGCGGCCTATTACGAAGCGGTAAACCACAAGGGCCAGCCCACGGTTATACTTGCCCGCACCATTAAAGGCTACGGGTTGGGTGAAGCGGGCGAAGGGCGAAACATTACCCACTCTCAAAAGAAATTGAACGAAGAAGAACTTCTGAAGTTTAGGTCACGATTCGACATTCCGCTTACGGATGAAATCACAAAAACAGCGCCCTTTTATCGACCGCCGGAAGACAGCGAAGAAATTCAATATTTATTGGAACGCAGGAAAGAACTCGGCGGATTTCTCCCTGCCCGGAAACACGAAACAGGAAACCTGAAGGCGCCGGATTTGGCGGTTTTTAAAGAATTGATAAACGGTTCCGGGAACCGTGAGATTTCAACAACCATGGCTTTTGTAAGGGCTTTGACTATTCTTACCAGGAACAGGGAAACAGGCAAAAATATCGTCCCCATTATTCCCGACGAGGCCAGGACTTTTGGCATCGACCCGCTTTTCAGGCAATTGGGGATTTATAGTCACAAAGGACAGCATTACGAGCCGGTTGATTCCGACCAATTTCTTTATTATAAGGAAACCCGGGACGGACAAATACTGGAAGAAGGCATAACGGAGGCCGGCGCCGTTTCCTCGTTTATCGCCGCAGGGATGTCTTACAGCACCCACGGAATTCCCAT
>JAJRXE010000501.1 GCA_024276455.1 Calditrichota bacterium | reverse complement strand
GTCAGGGTCATGGCGGCATCGAAGCGGATGATGGGAAAAATGCGGGCAATGCGCAGAATGGTCTGAATCACCGCTTCCCGCACCTCCGGTTTCAGGTAATTCAACTGGGCGGTGTCGTTCCAGGGCATGCTGGTGCCGTCGTTGCCGTGGTAAATGTAGCGGGTGTCGCCGGTCCAGAAATCCACCCGCTTGAACACCACCGCCGCATCGCTGCGATCGTAGTAATGGTCCTCCAGGTAAATCCCCACCCGCTCGTTCCAGGACAAATTGGGTCCGTTGAAGGTGTAGGAGGGGAAGGGGCTGTAAGGCAGAGAAAGAAACCAGTCGGGATGCTCCATGACCCAGCGGGAGTCGATGCCCATGTGATTGGGCACCATGTCGGTTCCCAGCCGGATGCCGCGCTGCCAGGCTCGCTGACGCAGATTTTCCAGGGCCTCCCAGCCACCCAGATCCGCTGCCACCTCGTAATCGAACAGTGAGTAGGCAGAAGCCAACGCCTCGGGATTGCCACACAATTGTTTAATCCGCTGGGAAGCTCGGCTGCGTTCCCAGATGCCAATCAGCCACAAACCGCTGAATCCCCAGCGTGCCAGTTTGTCCAACTCCTGGTCGGGAATCTGGTCCAGACGGGTAATGGGGCGTCCGTACTGGCGGGACAGCTGGTCCAGCCACACGTAGGTGCTTTTGGCAATCAGCACCAGGCGGGGCATCCAGTCCCGGTCCGGAGTAAAGCGTTCCGGTTCTTCTTCAGGACCGTACTCCAGCACCCGGCTGGGACCCGGTCCGGCAAAGGCCGCCTTTTGTTCCTCGCGAATCAGGTCCAGGCTGCTCAACAGGCGGTAAAGGTACTTACCTAACAGCAATCCCCAGCGTTTCCGGATGTACTCCAATTGTCCGCTCAGGGAATCCGGCACTTTCACGGCCGGCTCTCGCAGCATATCCACCAGGTTCTGATTGTCCGGCCCGAAGGGCGGCTGGGTGTCGAAAAAACGGTGCAGGGCTTCCGGAAGCTGACCGTAGATGGTGTCCTGCAGGACGGAATCGTCGAACAATTCCCGGAAGGGCGCGAAAGCTGGATTGGCATTGGCCAGCCAGAGCATCATAATCTCTTCTAACACGATTTCCCGGTTGGGAGCTTCGCCGGTTTTCCCCTGCAGGAATTCCCGGGGACTGACTTCCCCGCGGTACACCGGTGGGGGCGGGAATTCCTCCACGAAGCGCAAGAGGGCTTTCTCCAGCTCCTCCGGTTTGAACTGCCGCTGCAGCCACTGCAGAGCTTCGGCCATGACGCGGGGCTTCTGCTGCTCCTGATAAAGGGTAACCACGTAATGGAGGATTTCGTCGATCAGCCCCATGGCGTTCAGTTCCCCGGCTTTCACGGCCTTTTCCGGGAAATGCAGCAGATCGCGCTGCTGGTTCATCCGGTGGGCGAACTGCCGCACGGCGGCGAAATCGGGGAAAATGACGTTCCCGTTGATGGTGAACAGATTGTGCTCAAAGCGGTAATTCTTCCGTGCTTGCCGGGAAATGTGAAAATGGTTCACCCGGGTCGTTTTGTCCCGTGGCGGCGCGGAAGGTTTCTCCAAGTTCTGTAAACTTATTGTCAATGCCTGAATTTCGATTCGTTTCACCTTCACCTCTCGAATGATTGTTTTTCTGTGAATCGTCCCAACAAGGGAAATTTAGTAAAAAATCGGGGAAAAAATTAATCATTTGTTATTCGCCAGTTTAATCTTTCCGGGATTTAATCGAAAATTTTCGTTTTTTGATGGAGGACTGAAATATGGGAGTCGATCAAAGCGGCAAAGCCGGGTTAGTTGCTCTGTGGGTTCGTATTTCAGATTCGCGTACTGCCAGGGGCGCCATGTAGTTTGCCCCGGCTTTCGAAGCCGGGGTGTGGAAGAGCACCCCAATTCTGCTCCCGAGGCCATTCACGGCCTTTTCCCAACTCAGCGAGACATCGCGGCATGGCTGCGTGGGTTACCCCTAAGGCAATTTTTCCCGACTCTGGCGAGTCGGGTTACGGGTTCGCCCCGGTTTCAGAAGCCGGGGTGCGGTTTCGCCTGGCAGCGAAAGACGACTCTTGAGAGTCTGGTTACAGGTTAGCCCCGGCTTTCAAGCCGGGGATTGGGGGAGCACTCAAATTATGTTCCCGAGGCCGTTTACGGCCTTCTGCCCTAAAAATCGTCCCGGATTTCTTCCATGTCAATCAGTCCAATCCGTCTCATTCGGGTGCTACCCCCCCGGTCATCTCGAGTCGTCCTGCCCCGGCAGGACGACTCAACGACCGAATTTGCAGGAAAAGATATTAGATTAACCTACGCATCAGACAAATTATTTATTAACTTTAGACTTGCGGCAAAAAAGAGAGGTTACGTATGAGGAGTAAATTCAGGATTCGAACGTTTCGATTATTTTATTTGCTTGCTGTTCTCACCCTGTTCACATTGCTCGCCTTCCCGGTGTGGGCTCAATTTCAACTAGTGGAAAGCGTACCGGTGGAAACTACCCTGGGCGACTCCCTAACTTTCCGCACCACAGAGGTGTGGCTGGAAATGATCCGATCCGCCCAATCATCCATCGACCTGGCTTTCTTCTACGTCTCTAACCAGCCCGGGGAACCGCTGGAAGCTGTGCTGGACGCCCTGAAATCCGCCGCTCAGCGCGGGGTTCGGATTCGCATTCTTAGCGATGCAAAAATGTACAGAACGTACCCCGAACCCCTGAATTCCCTCAAAAAAACTCCCGACATCCAGGTGCGCATCACCGATTTTTTTCATCGTTTGGGTGGAGTACTGCACGCCAAGTATTTTATCGTGGACGGCCAGGAGGCCTTTGTTGGCAGCCAGAACCTGGACTGGCGGGCTCTCAAACACATTCACGAAACCGGATTCCGGATTCAAAACCGGGAGCTTGCCCGGGAATTAGAAGAGGTATTCAATTTCGATTGGAAAATGTACCGGGAACGGGATCTGGAGGAAGCCTCCCTGAAAGCGAAAATGCTCACCCCGGTGCGCTACACCCGGGCAAATCCTTTCCATTTTACGGCGCCGGACAGCACACCCGCCACGGCGTTTCTGACTTTTTCACCCCGGGATTACATTCCCCCCGGGGGCGAATGGGATGAAGAACAGTTGGTTCGTCTTATTGACAGTGCCCGGGAACGGGTGGAGGTTCAACTACTGAGTTACAAGCCGGTGTCGCGCGGACGATTCTACGAAAAACTGGACAACGCCCTGCGCCGTGCCGCCGTACGGGGCGTACAGGTGCGGATGATTGTCTCCAACTGGAATCTCAAGCCGCCGCATGTGCAATATTTAAAGAGCCTGCAAATTGTACCCAACATCGAGATTAAAATCAGCGCAATCCCGGAGTGGAGCGGCGGATTCATTCCTTACGCCCGGGTGGAACATTGTAAATTCCTGGTGGTGGACGACACCAAACTCTGGCTGGGTACCAGCAACTGGGCCTACAACTATTTTTACGAATCGCGCAATTTAGGCGTGGTGATGGAGAGCCCCTATTTTAATCGCCTGCTCCACCGCATTTTTCAGCGCAGCTGGGAAAGTCCCTACGGGGAAATCCTGGATGTTTGTAAAGACTACACAGCGCCGAAAATTGGAGGGTAAAAAATTTCAAAATTTTCAAACGAAACCTGAAGAATCGAGGCAACCATCCCGTGAGTATGGTGGTGTTGACATGAAAACCGATTCGTATTTTTGTCAGGAAAACAGGTTTCGACCCCATTAATACGTTGAGTTAAACTTCTTTTGTCCGTTTAAAAGCTAAAGATTAATTACTAAATTTAAAAAGAATGCGCTTGTTTGCGTGATTTGTGGGGAATAATAAAAAGGAGTCCGTTCGTGATTCGCTGGGATGTTAGTCCGGAGATTTTTCGGCTGGGACCGCTGGCACTGCGCTGGTACAGTCTGGGATTCATGCTGTCGTTCTTTCTGGGTTACCTGATCTTTAAATGGATTTACAAGCGGGAGAAAAAGCCGCTGGAATCGCTGGATACTTTGTTTGTGTACATGTTTTTCGGCACCCTGATCGGCGCCCGGTTGGGACACGTTTTATTTTACGATCCCGGTTATTATTTTTCCCATCCGCTGGAAATCCTGAAGGTCTGGGAAGGCGGACTGGCCAGCCATGGGGCCGCCATCGGGATTACCATTGCGTTGTACCTTTATTCCTCCAGGCATAAGGACCAACCCTTTCTGTGGCTTCTGGATCGCATCGCCATTGTGGTCGCGCTGGCCGGATGTTTCATCCGCCTGGGCAATCTGTTTAACTCGGAAATTCTGGGTAAACCCGCTCAGGTACCCTGGGCGTTTGTTTTTGTGCGGGTGGACAATATCCCTCGCCATCCGGTGCAGCTCTACGAGGCGCTGGCTTACCTGGCGATCTTCTTCCTGTTGTTCTGGCTTTACCGCAATAAACAGGCCGGTACCCGGGAAGGCTATTTAATCGGGATCTTTTTCATCACGGTGTTCGGAGTGCGCTTCTTTCTGGAGTATTTTAAAGAACGGCAGGCCGCTTTTCAGTTACCGGTGGACCTGACCATGGGACAGCTGCTAAGCATTCCCTTTGTGCTGTTAGGTATTTATTTGCTGATTCGGGCTCTGAAAAAAGCGCCCACGTCTCCCCGGGTAAAATAGCCGCTCCG
>JAJRXE010000500.1 GCA_024276455.1 Calditrichota bacterium | reverse complement strand
TGGATGAACCGGGTCTGGCCAACGCCGACCAGGTGATCTGGTTTGTGTGCAACGACCTGGATTCTGCCCGGGCCTGGAACGCATTTCATTCTTACCCCCTTGGATTGGAATTGCAGGTAACCATGTGGGGCTACGATCGTTCCAGTGGACCGCTGGCACAGACTTCCTTCCGGCGTTACCGGTTGATCAACAAATCCGGTGCCCGGATCGATTCCATGTACCTTGCCCAATGGGTGGACCCGGATATTGGCGATTACTCGGACGATTTAGTGGGTTGTGATTCAATCTTAAACCTTGCGTTTGCCTACAACGGCTATGACCAAGATGCCCTTTTTGAACGTTTTGGTTTGCCGCCGGCTGCGGTGGGATATGTGCTGTTGCAAGGACCTCGGGTGCCCGCTGAAGGCGATTCCGCTTATTTTGACTTTCGCTGGTCAGGTGGCTATTCTAATTTACCGATGACCTCTTTTGTTCCTTTGTCTCCCTGTTGTTTTTATGAAATAAGTTGGTATCCTAGGCCTGTGTATAATAGCCTCCGGGGATTTGTTCCTTACTGGAACCTCGAAAATCCCGAACCAATGCAACATGGTTCGGGACCTTACCAGGGACGGGCCACCTTTTTCCCCTTGAACGGAGATCCGACCACGGGATTGGGTGACCTGGATGGGCAGGGAAGCAATCCCGGCCCTCAAGACCGCCGATTGTTAATGAATAGCGGACCGTTCGATATGACGCCGGGAGACACTCAGGAAGTCATTGTTGCCATCATCGGTGGATTGCAGCCTGCTGGGAACCGCTTGAGTGCCATTTCACGACTAAAGGCTCATGTTCAAGCATTGAAAGAGCTCTTTTTCAAGGGACTTCCGGAAAAACCATTACTCTCTTATCAGATTGAGATAACGGGCAGTCAAACTCTTTTAAAACTTAAGGCCGATTTGCGCATTTTTTCGAATCTTACCGGTTGCCAATTGAAGTTCTATCCTCAAGGGGGGAACGAAGCGGAATTTGTTGTTCAACTTTTTGATGATGGGATGCACGCAGACAGTCTGGCCGGTGATGGAATCTGGGGGAATGAACTTACGGTATCCAACCGGAAATTCCCTTACGATGCGGATTTAGTATTGTTCACCTCTTCCGGAGAAGAGACCTGGCCGGCCATGCTGACGGATCTGCAACTGCGTCCCCGACCGGAGCTGTCCGACTGGCAAGTGGTGTGGGAAAATGGGCGCCAGGATGGCAAGATTAATCCCGGAGAAAAGGTGCACCTGTCTTTTAAAATTCACAATGCCGATTCGCTAAACGGTATTCAAAAATTGTTTCTAACCGATGGTAACAATCAGTTGTTGATCAATCAGGTGATTCCCCCGGCGGGCACGCTGACCCTGGATTCGCTTTTTCTGGTGGAAGTGGCACCGGTAACAGGGGACAGCTTACGCTTGGAGCTAATGGTCCAGTTCGATGCCCATTTGTATCGCCGTACAATTACACTGCCGTTGTACCCCTGGAATCCCCCTGACCTGTGGGGCGACACCCTGCAGGTGGAAGCGGTAAAAGGGTTTCCGTACAATGTGTTTCCCATCGTCGCCGATCCAGCCTCGTTAACGGGACGGCGCTACAGTGTTTGGTTCCGTTATGATCCTACCCTGGACACCCTGCTCTGGAATCTTACCGACTTAACCCGAGGGGAAGATTTGTTGCTCAATCAATTCCCCGGGGGTTCTTTAGAAGAAGATTTTCCGGTGGTGGACGGAGTAGAATGGAATGTTTTGAATCAAAAAGCTGGTTTGATAGGAATTGTTCAGGTGGCGAACCGTTTAGGTCCCTTGCCACCGGAGGAGTGGGATACTGCCGGGGCACCTTTTCACGGGAATAATGTTTGGCATAGTTTAAGCGCTTCGACGGATTTGAATCAATTTTACATCAGTGCGGGAGGGGGGTTGGGCGCTATTGAACGATTGGAAAGAAGTATTGCCAATGCCCGCGGACACGATTTTGAGGTTCGTTTTAGCGAGGATGGGGGCATTTTCCACTGGTGGTACGACGACGACAGTTGGTCGGAAGTGCCATTTGAAGCCTGGGATGTGGGCATGGCCACTTACGATGATTCCTCCGACGATATTCGTTGTCTGACCGGGGGATATTCCGGCGGACAAACGCCCGGAGTGTTTGATTTTTCTTACATCGATCCAGCGCTGGGTTTCCCGGCCACTGACTGGATTTACCTGCGGGTTCCCAGCGATTCGTTGGGAACCTACGAACGGTTTGTCCAGGATGTTACGAGTGGTACGTTAGACTTCCAATGGTGGCCACACAGTCAAGAGGTACTGAGTCGGATTATTTTTTGTGATTACAGTGGAAACAATGCCCTGCCGGAAGCCGGCACAATTGTCCGTTTTATTACCGCGAAACCGAATTACCCGGGCGATAGTCTGATCATCGCGACGCCCCGGCCAACCTACGAAGGCGTGATTCCGGAGAGCTTTTCGCTTACTCAAAACTATCCCAATCCCTTTAATTCCGTCACCACCATCCGTTTTGCTCTGCCCAATGCAACCCGGGCGAAACTGGAGATTTTCAACATATTGGGACAGAAAGTGCGCACGCTGGTCGAACGGGAGCTGCCCGCCGGCACCTATGAAGTGCAATGGGACGGAAAGAATGACAGCGGGGTACCTCAGGCCTCCGGATTGTACCTCTACCGTTTAAAAGCCGGAGAGTTTGAAAAAGTTCGGAAGATGATTCTTTTAAAATGAAAGGTTTTCATAGAAAGGGAGGGGAGTAAAATGCCGCGCATTGGTAATCTTTTTTGTTTTTTGTTAGTCTTTGTTTCCCTTCTTCCGGCAAAAAATGAATCGAATACGAATGGTGAACAACGGAGGGTTGAAATCCAGGGGACACCCACCGCCACCCTCTGGAATGTCAATCGGATTTCCGGCTGGATTGCCTCTGACGGGGAGTCCGGTGGCGTTCCGCAAACCAGTCAGCCCGGGGTGTATTATCCCCGCTTTGTGGCGCCAGTGGTTTACCAGGATGGCCTGATCTGGGGTGGTTACGTGCGGGACGGTCGGGAGCCGGCCCTGCGGGTGGGCGGTGCGCATCTACCGCATTCGCCGGGACTGGCGGACCGTTTCGCAAGAGGTATTGCGTTTGGATGCCGCGGAGTTGTACGGGATTTTTCCCGAGGAGGTCACCGAGGAGCAGATTGAAGCGCTGCGCAACCAGTACCAGCAGGACTGGACTGAATGGCCAACCGAATTCGGGGCGCCCTATTACGATCGGAACGGCAACGGGGTGTACGATCCTGGCTTGGATGAACCGGGTCTGGCCAACGCCGACCAGGTGATCTGGTTTGTGTGCAACGACCTGGATTCTGCCCGGGCCTGGGATGCCTTTCATTCTTACCCCCTTGGACTGGAGCTGCAGGTGACCATGTGGGGATATGACGATCCGACCGGCCCTCTGGCACAGACTTCCTTTCGCTGCTACCGGTTGATCAACAAATCCGGCGCCCGGATCGATTCCATGTACCTATCCCAGTGGTCCGATCCGGATGTCGGCAATGTTTATGACGATGCGGTGGGATGCGATTCGTTGTTAGATCTGGCGTTTGCTTACAATTTTGAAGAAAACGATGAGGAATACCAGCGTTTTGGACTCCCGCCAGCGGCGGTGGGCTATCTGTTATTGCAAGGTCCTCGAATCCCATCGGAAGGTGACTCCGCCTATTTCGCTTTCCATTGGTGGACCGGGTTCAAAAATCTCAATATGACCTCCTATGTCTTTTTAGATCCAAGTTGTATCTACAGTGTAGAGTGGTATCCGAATGATGTGTACAATTTTATTCGCGGGTATGTTCCTTCCGGTGATGTGAACAATCCGGAACCATATCGTCATGGTATAGATCCTCATGGGACACCGACTTTTTAACCCCTAAATGGGAATCCCGTTACCGGGGAGGGCGATCTCGATTTATGGGGTGGAGATCGTCGCATGGCTTTAAACAGCGGGCCATTCACTTTTGAACCCGGTGACACCCAGGAGGTCGTTCTGGCGGTGATTGGCGGCTTGCAGCCCGCTGGCAATCGCCTGACTTCTGTCACTCGTTTGAAAGAGCATGCTCGGGTACTGCGGGAAATCTTTTTCAGCGGAATACCGAATGAACCGTTGCTGAGTTGCCAAACAACCTTTTACCCGGATTCCACTGTGCTGGAAATCCGAGCCGACTTGAGTAGTTCTCCGGGAGCCACCTCCTGTAAAGTCACCTTCCGGCCCCAAAACGGACAGGAGAACGAATTTGCCCTACTTCTTTACGATGACGGGCAGCACGGAGACAGTTTGGCCGGAGACGGAATCTGGGGAAACCGGATTGCCGTGACCAACCGCCGCTATCCCTACGATGCCGATTTGAGCCTGTTCACCGCTTCGGGCGAGGAGCGACTGCCGGCTATGTTAACCGATTTACGCCTGCGTCCCCTGCCGGAATTAGTGGACTGGCAGGTGGTGTGGGAAAACGGTCGGCAGGACTGCAAAATGAATCCCGGCGAAAAAGTACATCTGACTTTCAAAATACGTAATACTGATGCGGTGAGTCCCATTCAGGGCATTCACATTTTTGACGGTAGAAATCACCTGATCATTGATTGTACGATTGCGCCGTCCGGAACTCTGGCGGTGGATTCGCTTTACCTGGTTGAGGTGACTCCCTCGCAGGGCGAGAGCTTCGATTTGCGGCTTAATCTGCAGTTCGATCAACACCTGCTTCAAACATTCGTGACTCTTCCACTGGAACCCTGGGGGCAGCCGGCCGCCTGGGGTGATACCTTGGCGGTGATGTCGGTTAAAGGATTCCCTTACAATGTCATCCCGGTAGTGGCCGATCCGGGAGCGCTGACCGGCGAGCAGTACTCCGTCTGGTTTCGTTACCATCCGGGACTGGACACCCCGGTCTGGAATCTCACCAATCTCACCCGGGGAGAAGATTTATTACTTGACCGACTTCCCGGTAATTCGGCAGAAGAAGATTTCCCGGTGGTGGACGGGATTGAATGGAACGTCATTTTCCCCAAACCGGACCTGCTTGCCGTTGTGGAGGTGGCAAACCGGTTGGGTCCCCTGCCACCGGAAGAGTGGGATTCCGTCGGAGCGCCCTTCGGGGGGAACAACGTCTGGCACAGTCCCAGTGCTTCCAGCAATTTAAATCAATTTTATTTGAGTGCAGGTTTAACAGGTACCATCAATAAAATCACGGGCTGGCTTTCCAATGCGCAGAATCATGATTTTGAGATTCGTTTCACCGATGACGGGGGAATTTTGCTGTGGCCAAGTGAGGGGGACCTGTGGGCCCAGGTGCCGTTCGAGGCCTGGGATGTAGGAATGGGCACCTATGATGATCCCTCTGATGATATTCGTTGCATTACTCTTGCCTATTCGAGTGGAACAACACCCGGAATATTGGATTTCGGATACACGGATCCTTATTTAGGTTTTCCCGCGACTGACTGGATCAAAATAGAGGTTCCAATGGATTCTCTGGGAACATATGAGCGATTTTACGAAGATGTAACCACTGGAACGATGAGTTACGAATGGGGGCAGCATATGAAACCGGTTCTGATCCGAATAATTATTTGCGATTACAGCGGGAACAATGCCTTACCGGAAACCGGTACGGTGGTTCGTTTCATTACGACCAAACTGAATTACCCGGGCGACAGCCTGATTGTCAATGCTGTGGTTGGGGTACAGGCCATCCCGGCACCGCATTCTTTTGAGCTGGCTCAGAATTTCCCCAATCCCTTCAATTCCACCACCACGATTCGTTTTAGTATTCAGCAGTTAACCCCGGTAAAACTGGAAATTTTTAATGTTTTGGGACAAAAAGTAGCGACTTTAATTGACCGGAAAATGGCGGCGGGAAAATACGAAATCCGTTGGGAAGGGAAGCGTGCCAACGGGGAAGCGGTGGCCTCCGGGGTGTATTTGTACCACTTAAAAGCGGGCGACTACGAAAAAGTTCGCAAAATGATTTTGTTACGGTAACAACGGAAAATTTTGAAAAAAATCGATTTTTCCATTGACCCCGGAGGAATTTTCGCTACTGTTGGAATTTTAAACAAATTCTTGCTTGAAAATTAAAAATGTCCTTTGTTTCCGCTTGATTTTTAATATTTTATGTGGTATAATATTATTCACTGGAAATGGCATGAAGGGGCGCGAATATGGCAATAGACATACGGGACGAAATTGAAATCCATCCGACCGCTTACATTGCCCCGGGTGCCCGGATTTACGGAAAAGTGAAAATCGGTGCGCACAGCAGCGTGTGGGATGGGGCGGTCATTCGCGGCGACCTTGCCCCGATTGAAATCGGGGAAAACACCAGCATCCAGGAAAATTGTACCGTGCACGTGGATCTGGACACGCCCACCTTCATTGGCAATAACGTAACGGTAGGGCATGGAGCTGTGATTCACGGTGCCCGGGTGGAAGATAATTGTATTATCGCCATTCAGGCCGCCGTTTTAAATAATGCCGTGGTAAGGAAGAACTCCATTATCGGCGCAGGAGCAATCGTTATGGAGGGCAAGGAAATCCCGCCCAATTCCATTGCCTACGGGATTCCGGCAAAGGTTGTCAAGCAAACCGATGCCGAGACGGCTCAAAAAATTGCGGAAAATGCCCGGGCCTACGTGCTTCTGGCCGAACAATACAGGGAACGGTTTAAGCAAAAATAGTTTGGATGTGAGTCGCCCAAAATGAAATCGGAAAAAATATTTTCTTCGTTAAATATTTTGCTGGACAATGTGGAGGGAACCAATCTCCTCCTGGAGTATTTAAGCGAGTTCAGCCGGCGCATTTTTAGCTCCCGCGATTTTAAGAGTATCCTGAACAATTTTTACTCCGAGTTACGGAAAATTTACGCCAACCAGCATATTGAGTTTGTCCTCTGGCACAATCATCAGCGCCTGGTAAAATTTGTTTTCGATGAGCGCAACGGCCGGGTGGCCCCGGTGGAAGAATTCACCGAAGTAAATTCCCTGTACAACTACGTGCTGGAAAAGCAGCAACCGGTGCTCACCAACAATTACCGCCAGTTCTGCGACAGCCAGGGACTGACCGATTGCGGTATTCCGGCCAGTTCCTGGCTGGGAATTCCTATGACCGTGCGCGGCAAAGTGCAGGGAATGGTGGTGCTGTGGGACGAAAATCCAGAACGGTACTTCCTGCTGCAGGACAAGCAGTTCCTCTCCGTGGTTACCAACGTGGTGAGCTTTGCCATCGAGAATCTTTCCCTTTACGAATATATTGTGGAAAAAAACGGTTCCTACAAAATTTTCGAAACGGTGCTCCCCAAAGGGATTTACCGCAACTCCACTAAGAGCATTATTAACCATTTGTTAACGGCGGTGCTGGGACTCCACGATGTGCAGTACACCGGCATTTTTCTGCGCAGCCAGTATTACGACCGCTGGCGGGTGTTAAGCGAAAAGTACGAGGGGAAAGAATTCTCCCACCTGGGATTGGAATTAATGAAGCATCTTCCGCAGTTAAAAGATGAGCAGTTAAATAGTCAGGATTACCTGTACTGGCACGAGCAGTATCTTTCCCATCCGCTTAATTCCATTTTACAGGATACGGCAAAAAAATTCCGTTTAAATGCTGCCATGCTGTTTCCCTTTGCGATTGGGCAGTCCTATTACGGCGTCTGGGTAATCGGTTTTCGCCGGGATGAGGAAGAAGTTTCCAACGAAGAGATGCAGTTGTTCCAGTTCGTGTTTTATCTGTTGGTACAACTCATCGAAAAAAAGGCGTTGATTGAGCGTAAGAACAAATACGAAGCGTACATGAAGCATCTGGAGAAGATGAAACTGGCTGGAGAACTGGCCAGTGGCTCCGCCCATCATTTGAACAATATTTTGAGCGTCATCCTGGCCAAAACTCAGCTCCTACAACGCAAATTGAAAGATCCCCGTTTCCAGAAAGATTTGCAAACCATCGAACAGGTGGCCCTGGATGGTGCTCAGGCGGTACGCCGGTTGCAAAGTTTGACCAACGTACGGGAAGATGCCAGCGAAAGCACCCTGATCGATTTGAATAAACTGGTGCAAGAGGTGGTGGAAATTGCCCGTCCCCGTTTCGAGCGCGAAGCCCAATTTAAAGGGATTGTGTACGACCTGAAGCTCAGTCTGGGAAAGATTTACCCGGTCAAGGGAGATTCTGCCGGACTGCGAGAGGTGTTGCTGAATCTGGTGAACAATGCTCTGGACGCCATGCCCAAAGGCGGGCAATTGTCCATTCAAACCACATTGAAAGACAACGATGTACTCATCTTTATTAGCGATACCGGGGTGGGAATTCCGGAAAACATTCGCGAGCGGATTTTCGAGCCGTTTTTTACCACCAAAGGGGAGAAGGGAAATGGACTGGGACTGAGCATTGCGGCGGAAATCATTTCGCGTCACCGTGGAAAGATTTACGTGGATTCCATTCCCAATAAAGGGTCTATTTTTATGATTGAATTACCGGCGGTGATGGACAAAGACCTCCCCTCGCTGGAACCGGCACCTGCCGCCGACCAGTTCGCTTTCAAAGTCCTCCTGGTGGATGACGAGGGCGTGGTGCGGGAAACCCTGGCGGAAATGCTGGAAGACGAGGGCTGCGAAGTCACCATGGCTAAAAACGCTGAGGATGCGGTGCTGAAATTCCAGAAATACCAGTGCGACCTGGTGCTTACTGATTTAAGTATGCCGGGAGTTAACGGCTACGAGCTGGCACGCCGAATTAAAGAAATCAATCCTAATGTGCCGGTGTTTCTCATCACCGGCTGGAATCAGTTGGACCGCAAGTTTCTGGAGTCCAACCGGGTGATTGACGGCATCATTGAAAAACCTTTCAATATGAAACAAATTAAGCAGCATATTACAAAATTCTGGCAAAAAAAAGGTAATTTGCAACGTTTGCCTTCTCTGGATTAGTTTCTACGAACATTTCCAAAATTCCTTTGGTGTATCAGTCTGGGGTAATAATTATTCGGTTCACTTCTTGTGCTAAAAGGAACTTGTATTAAATAAATTGAAAATATTTAGTCTGTGAAAAAACAACGAGATAGCAAGTGATTTTCAAATTACTCATCCTTTTCCCCTTCTTTCCAACTTTGTAAACAGGGGAGATGGGAAGGGGTGGTCAATGCGGGGTATTTCAGGTAGGTTGCAGACTACACAATTACGACAAAACAGAAAACAGCACGGGCATCATGTCCATGGCTACCGTCCTTCCATTTCGGAACCCAATTTCTCTATACGATTGTTATTCTAAAATTCGGGTTTTAGGATTAGCCTGAAATAGAAGAAAATTGGCTTTTTATTTAAAGAATAGCATTCGTTTACTCATCTCTATTATATTCCAGAAAAAAACCGGGATAATTAGCGTGAAGCGCTTTCTTCTCTTAATGTTGGTAAGCATCGAGTTTCTTTTTGCCGGGAATCAACAATTCACTTATGTTTACCGCGGGAAGGAAATTGCCCTGACAATCCTGCCTGACCAGATAAGCGTGGAGTTTAAAACCCCTCTGTCCGAAAATCGACGGAAGACCTTGCTCCAAAGATATTTACCGGATCTGCTGGAAGAGAAACCGTTTGTTTCGGGACGGTTTTACCTGATTCGTTTGGGGCAGGAACGGGCTGCCGAGCAACTTTTGCAACTGGTTTCCCGACTGGAAGATGATGAACAAATCGCCGGGGTAGCTCCGGTATTTAAACGCATGGGGAGTAGGGTACGGCAAACGGTGAACCGCAGCTTCATTGTTCGCTTTCGTCCCGAGATGTCGGAGAACGAAATCAGTACTCTGCTTACCCGGTGGCCGGTCCGGATTCGGGAGCGGTTGCTGGAGAACACCTACGTGCTGGAAACTTCTCCCGAACAGGGAATGAATGGCATTGAAGCCGCGAATCATTTTGGTAGGCAAGAGGGTGTTTTGTGGGCCCAACCTAATTTTTATTACCTAGATTGGGAGTTGTTAAATGCCACGGTCAACGATCCCTTGTGGAGTGAACAATGGGCTCACCGCAATACCGGACAAACCGTTACCTCCGCCACGAAAGACCCTACCCTGTCTTCCACCGTGAACGGCTATCCGGATGCCGATGTGGATGCCGATTTGGCCTGGGACGTTCTGCTTGCCCACGGTTTACCGGCTGGAGGAAGTCGGGATATTCTGGTTGCCCTGTTAGACAGCGGGGTAGATCTGGATCATCCGGATCTGGATGACAATTTGATTAGCTCCGGGGTGGATTTCTCTCCCGACAATGGGAGCGACGCCAATGATGTGCAGGGACATGGTACCAGCACCAGCGGTATTGTGGCCGCCGAAGGAAATAATGGTATTGGAGTGGCGGGAATTGCTTACCACACCCAGATACTGCCGGTAAAAATTTTTACCACCTGGGGAATGGCCGAAGATGCCCAGATTGCCGAGGCGTTTGATTATGCCTGGCAAAATGGAGCGGATGTGATTAGCAACAGCTGGAGCGGTTCCTCCCCCAATCAGGTGATTGATGATGCGATTCACCGGGCGAAAACACAGGGAAGAGGAGGAAAGGGGTGTGTGGTGGTTTTTTCCAGTGGCAACGCCGGGAAGGGTGAAGTAAGCTACCCCGGATATCTGACGGACGTGATTGCCGTTGGAGCGTCGAATATGTTCGATGAGAAGAAGAATTCCGGTAGTCAGGATCTGCAGCGCAGTTGGGGCGGCAATTACGGCAGCGCGCTGGACCTGGTGGCTCCCACCATTGTGTACACGACCGATATTGCCGGCTCCGGCGGCTACACAGACGGGGATTACATGGACCATTTCGGGGGAACCTCGGCTGCATGCCCTCATGTGGCAGCAGTGGCGGCCCTGGTGCTGAGTGCAGATAGTACCCTGACTTCCGATGAGGTGCAGGACATCCTGCAGCGCTCGGCGGATAAGATCGATCTCTACGCCTTTGATGCCAACGGTTGGAATAAACACGTGGGTTACGGACGGGTAAATGCCTACCGGGCAGTAAAAATGGCTTTTCGTGAAAACGGAGATGTGCCGGTGATCAGCCTGACTCCGTTGCAACCGACTTCCGAGGTAACGGACCGCACCGTGAGTGCGGTGACCTCCGATGCCGACGGGATTGCTTCGGGAAGCCTGGAGCCGGTGCTGCGGTACCGGACGGTTTTTCAGGGCGATACGAGTGCCTGGCAGGAAGTTAGGGATTCCGATGGTCCGGCGGGGGACCGCTACGAGTTTGTCATTCCCGCCCAGAGCTGGGGCACTCTGGTAGAGTACTACCTCCGGGCCTACGACAATTCCGGAGAAAATGCAGAAAACACCTTTCCGTTCAAGGGAGAAATCCTGGAAGTTCCGCCCCGCCTGTTACGCTACTACGTGGGGGACTTCAGCGTGCAGACTTACCCCAGTAACGATGTCCCTGTTTCTATTGCCGACGACAATGTTTTTTACACCTCCACGTTGAACATCGGGGACCACCGGCGGATTGTGGACCTGAACGTAACCATCTCCATCTCCGGTTTTATTAACGATCTGGCGGTAACCCTCGAAGCGCCGAACGGTGCGGCTTCCGGGATTGTGGGACACAACGGGAGCCCCGGTGATCGCTACAGCAACACCAGGCTGGATGATGAAGCATCAACCCCCATTACCGAGGGGAGCAGCCCCTACAGTGGAACTTACCAACCGGACAACGCCTTGATTGGGTTTGACGCCGGGGACGCTTTTGGAACCTGGAAGCTGAAGGCTTATGACGATACGTATTACAACAACGGCAGTACCATCGAGAATTGGAGTGTTGAGATTACCTATTTGAACCCGCTTAATCCGCCGGTGGTCAGCGACATTCCCAATCAGACCATTGACGAAGGCGGCACTTTCACATCTTTCGACCTGGATGATTACGTAACCGATGCAGACAATACGGACGATGAAATTACCTGGACGGTTTCCGGGAATCAGGAGTTGATCGTTTCGATTGATTCGCTTACCCATGTGGCAACGGTTCAAACACCAAATGAGGATTGGTACGGGAGCGAAACCCTGCTCTTTACCGCTACCGATCCGACCCTGCTCAGCGACAGCGACTCAGCGGTCTTCACCGTGAATCCGGTAAACGATCCGCCGGTGGTGAGCGACATTCCGGACCAAACCATTGCGCAGGGCGACACCTTTTCCTCGTTCGATCTGGACGATTATGTGAGCGACGTGGACAATACCGATTCGGAGATCAATTGGGATGCCACCGGGAACGAACAACTGGTGGTGGAGATTGATCCGCAGACCCACGTGGCAACGGTGACAACGCCGTCTCCGGATTGGACCGGGCAGGAGACCATTACGTTTGTGGCCACCGACCCGGGCGGACTCAGCGACAGCGATTCCGCCGTTTTTACCGTCGAGGCAACCAATCAACCACCGGTGGTTAGCGACATTCCCGATCAGACCATTGACGAAGGCGGCCGTTTCGTTTCCATTCCGCTGGACGATTATGTGGACGATCCGGATAACGTGGACGAGGAAATAAGCTGGACCTACCAGGGAAACCAGGCGCTGCGGGTGAGCATCGATTCCAATCGGGTGGCTATCATTAGCACTCCGGACAGCAACTGGAACGGCCGGGAAACCATTACCTTTACGGCGACCGATCCGGGGGGATTGAGCGACAGTGACTCGGCGGTGTTTACGGTGAACCCGGTGAACGATCCGCCTCGAATCGTTCATTTCCCGGACAGCCTGGTGTTTGACCGGGGGGACACCCTGCGGCTTTCGCTGGCAAATTTAGCAGTGGATGTGGATGACCCTCCAGAGGCGTTGCGCTGGTCGTTTCGCCTGGCCGATTCCGGCCTGGGGTACGATTACCGCCAGGAAGATCGGGAGGTGTGGCTGTTTAGCGACGGATTTGTGGGAGTCAGTTACCTGTTCGCCCGGGTGGAAGATGATTCCGGCGCCTTCGATCTTGACACGGCGCTGTTTCTGGTACAGGACACCCTGACCACCGATCTGGAGCGCCCGGAAATAGCCATCGGGGAATACCGGCTTTTCCAGAATTTTCCCAATCCCTTCAACCCTTCCACCACCATTCGCTTTGAGCTCAAAGCACCCGCCCGGATGGAATTGGCGATTTACAATTTGAGTGGTCAGCAGGTGCAAACCTTACTGCAAAAATATCTTCCGGCGGGAATTCACGAAGTGCGCTGGTCTGCCCAAAACGTGCCTTCGGGAATTTATTTTTACCGTTTCACCGTCTGGCAGGATGGTCGAATTCGTTTTCGCGCCACCAAAAAACTGGTGCTTCTTAAATAGAAAGAGGCAACCGTCAAAAAAAAGTCCTTTGAAAAAACTGAACTGCCAAGACGCCAGGGCGCGAAGAAAAATTTAAAAGAAAAAATTTAATTATTTCCGGAAGCAGGTAATAAATCGGCCGTTGAATACTGCACGGTTCATTTTTCAGAGCGTTCTGAAAAGTCAAGCCGGTTCTTTCCACCGAATTTGCCGGAAAGAAAAGGCTTCTGACAGGAAAGAGCGGGGAGGGGGCAGTGGACGGAAAAAAAGGACCCGGCTTGGCTGCTTCCGAAGGAG
>JAJRXE010000499.1 GCA_024276455.1 Calditrichota bacterium | reverse complement strand
AGTAGTCCGTTTCCGGTGTTCCATCTGCACGGCGATACGGTGGAACTCACTGACGAAATGCAATTGCTGGGCAGCGGAAAGTTTTGTACCAATCAGATCGTTAAGATAGGCAGCAACGCTTACGGTATTCAGGGACACTTCGAGCTAACCGCCGAAATGTTAGAGCGCTGGCTGGCAGAGGATACGGATCTGCACACAGCAAACAAAGAGCAAATCCGGGCGGATTTTGCCTCCCTTAAGCCTGTTTACCGGGAAACCGGCACCAAAATCTTTCTGAATTTTCTGAGAATTGCCGGCTGGAAGGTTTAAAAACCGTAATTCTGCCTTACCGTGCTGAAGCATTCAAAATTTCTGGAAAATAAAGAGGATTTGTGACAATCCGTAAAATCCGTGTTACCCGCGTTCCATAATCATAAAACAACCGCAAACCAGCTAAAGGAGAAAATCTGGTGAATTCCGAAGCCCGGTTTTACGAGCAGGGGTGGGAGGAGTACCCCGCTTCCGGGGTGGTCGTAAGCAATATTATCATGCTGCTGTGGATTGCCCTGGGTACCATTGCCAGCCGGTACGTCTCGCCGCTGGCCGGGTGGTTTTACCTTGCATTCGCCCTGGGAATGGTGTACGGGGTACTGCGCAAGCTCGTGTGTACCAACTGCTACTACTACGGCAAACGCTGCCACCTGGGCTGGGGGAAATTGGTGGCCTGGTTTTTCAACCAGGGCAAGGTGGAAAACTTTGCCAACTGCACCGGGATTAAACTGGCCGGCCCCACTTACGGCTTGCTCTTCCTCTTTCCCCTGGTGTTGCTCCTCATTGCTTTATTTCAGCGGGTAACGCCGGTAAGATTGATTATTTTAGTGTTTCTTCTGGCAACCTCGCTTTACAGCAGTATCCCCAGCCGTAAAAAAGCCTGCCGTCACTGCAAGATGCGGCTATTCTGTCCCGGCAGCGCCGTGAAATAAAACCGCATTCAACTATTTGTCTCAAAATCCATTTTGCGATTCAATTTGGGTGAATTGACCTTTGAATTGGCACTCAGGTCCCCAAAATTCCCGGACTCAAAAACTTTTGCTGCGGATAGAGCGGTTTTCGTCTGCTGAAAACTCAAAGTGGTAAACTTTTTCTCTCTGGCGTACTCCCTCGCTTGCATTTCTGTTCAAAAAAACGTAAAATTGATTGATATTTCAAAAAAAGAACAAATTAGAAACCCTGGAAGAAAAAATCAAAAGATTGCCTCCGGATTTACAACAAGAAGTTGAAAACTTCATCGAGTCACTGTTGACAAAAAAGAAAAGGGCTGCCAAGCACAAAAAACCATCCTTTCGTTGGGCAGGGGCGTTAAAAGATTTACGCGACCGCTTCACATCTGTAGAATTGCAACACGAAATCTCCAAATGGCGAATTAAGGAGAAATAGCCTTGCAATTACTCCCGGATACAAATATTGTGCTCGAACCTATTCTGGACCAAGAACAGGCTTCAATTGCAAAAGAACTCCTTTCGTCATATACAAAATTCGAATTCTTCATAACTGATTTTTCCACTCATTCAATCGGACTTCTGCTCTTTCATTAATAAACGATATGATGCCTTTCAAGAGCTTTTAAACGATCTGATGTTGAGCCATCAGATAAAAATCATTCGAGTAGATGCACAAAATCTTTCTGTGGTTAAGTCAGTTGCTTAAAAGTTCAACTTAGATTTTGACGATGCCTATCAGTATGTAGCAGCAGAAAAATACAATCTAACCCTGGTTAGTTTCGACAGCGATTTCGACCGTACGGAACGGGGACGTAAAACCCCGGCAGAAATTCTGAAGAAAAACTGATTCTTTTCCGGGATACCGGGCTTAATTCTTTTCTCTTGATCAATTGGGTGTATCGTTTTAACTTTTAACACATCAAATACGTGTACCACGTATCAAGGTCTTAGAACAAGCAACAAAGAGGAGGACTCACAATGCAATTTGCAGATATTCTCAAAAGTCCGGAAGTAGAAGGCAAAGAGAAGCACGTGCCGAGCATTGAGGTGGAAGGCAATACCGTCCACGTCACGGTGGGGAAAGAAGTTGCCCATCCCAATACCGCCGAACACCACATTGCCTGGGTGGAGCTGTACGGCGTTACCAAGAACGGGATGGTCATTAATCTGGGACGCGCCGCATTTGCACCGGGCTATGTCGATCCCCACGCCACGTTTACGGTAA
This sequence comes from Calditrichota bacterium, assembly GCA_024276455.1. GTDB lineage: Bacteria > Calditrichota > Calditrichia > RBG-13-44-9 > RBG-13-44-9 > JAJRXE01. Next base: position 8,580 of record JAJRXE010000499.1, on the reverse strand, counting down.
AGCTGGATGATTTCAAGAGTCTGTGCGCCCTGGGTTATTGCAATATTCACGGTGTCTGGCAGAATTGTCTGGAGTTGTAAGCGAAATCCTGATAACATAACCATTCCAATGGGGAATCCCCGCGAAAATGTCAGCGGGGATTTTCCTGTCCGAACCGATCCATTTTCATTCCAAACTGGCGCGTGATCTTTCTTTCTTTTCTTTACGGAATTGCCTTTTTTAACCTCTAAATTTCCGGAAAAAATTTGAGAAAGAATGGAAAAAACAACTTTAGACTGAACCCGCAGAATCTGGAATTCCTTCCCGTTACCCCTACCCGCTGGCCTGATTTCGAAAAACTATTCGGCTCCCGTGGCACCTGCGGAGGCTGCTGGTGCATGTGGTGGCGGTTGAAACACTCAGAGTTCGAAAAGCAGAAAGGCGAGGCGAACCGTCTGGCCATGAAACAGATCGTCGATTCCCGAAAAGTACCGGGCACACTGGCATACCTGGAGGGAGAACCGGTTGGCTGGTGTTCCGTGGCGCCTCGCGAATCTTTTCCCCGACTGGAACGATCCCGCACCTTGAAACGAATCGATGACCAGCCGGTGTGGTCGGTGGTCTGCTTTTTCATCGCCAGGCCGTACCGTCGCCCGGGTGTGTCCGTCAAGCTTTTGCAAGCGGCTATTCACTATGTTGCAGCGCAGGGGGGAAACATCGTGGAGGGGTATCCGGTGGAACCGAAAAACGGTCAGACACCTGGCGCCTTCGCCTGGACCGGATTGGCTTCGGCATTCCGCAAAGCGGGATTCCGGGAAGTCCACCGCCCGTCCCCTACCCGACCCATTTTCCGCTACTTGATTACATCGCAGGATGCCCCTTGATCCTTTGAAAGAATAATCGGACAACCACAACACTTTGTTTGTTCTCCGAAAGAAACACCATGAGCACCTACATTTTGATGAAAATTCTGGAATCCGCCCCGAAGCGCTACGATAAGGGCATTCGCTTCCTCACCCTGGGGCAACTGGATAAAGCCTACCACCGGTTGACGTCCCACATCCAGAACGGACAGCAGGTACTCGACATTGGCTGTGGTACCGGGGCTTTAACTATTCGCGCGGCGCGAAAAGGGGCCCGGGTCAAAGGAATCGACATCAATTCTGGTATGCTGGAAATCGCCCGGAAACGGCTGGCAGAAGCCAATTTATCTCAATATGTAGAACTGTGTGAGATGGGAGTTGCCGAACTGGAGAGCGAACCATCTGCCAGCTACGACGCGGTGATGAGCGGACTCTGTTTTTCCGAATTAAGTGAAAATGAATTAAATTATACGTTGAAAGAGGTAAAACGAATATTAAAATCGGGAGGCACCTTGCTCATTGCCGATGAAGTGAAACCGGGAAACCTGCTAAAACGGTTCATTAATTTCCTGTTGCGATTTCCTCTGGTTATCATCACGTATCTTATCAGCCAGAGCACCACCCATGCTCTGGTCAACCTGCCGGAAAAAGTAAAAAAAGCGGGATTCCAGATTGAATCGATTCGGTTGAATTCGCTGGGCAATTTCATTGAGATTGTGGCCCAAAATCCGAAAGATGAAACAAAATGACTGAACTAAAATACTTTGCGGCGAATATTGTTGAAACTTGTGTTAGAGGCTTTCCTTTTCCCTGCCAGACCGGTTTGCTGAAAATCGGTCATCCGGATCGCAATTCTCCCGTTTTTTTAACCTGTAATTTTCATCTCACCGTGGAAAGAGTAAAGAAAGCTTTGCAGGGAATCGACTGCTATCTGTTAATTGCCAACAGCAAGGGAATCAACGTGTGGTGTGCTTCCACCGGCGGACATTTGACCAATCATTCCGTCATTTCGGTCATTAAAACCAGCGGTATCGAGGAGTTGGTGGATCACCGGCAGCTGATTTTACCGCAGCTTGCCGCAGCGGGTGTGGAGGCCCGGGTCATCCGGCAAAAAACGGGATGGCGCTGCATCTGGGGACCGGTTTATGCCAGAGACATCCCTGCCTTTTTGAACCACGGATTGCAGAAAACTCCAGAAATGCGACAGGTGGTTTTCCCATTTTCCCAGCGAATGGAAATGGCGGTGATGTGGGCCTTCCCGCTTTCGCTCGCGGTGGGTCTTTTGACCCTCTTTCTCTGGCCGGAAGCGTTCCTACCTCTAATCACATTAATCTGGCTGCTACCGCTACTGATTTTTGCCCTCTTTCCGCTTTATGCGAAATGGCTGAATTCCGGGAAATATCGCGCCAGCTTCAGCAAATACACCATCATTTTTGATTTCGGACGTCTTCCGCTGGTATTGTGGGGTATTTTTATGGTCGCTCTTCTAACATATAGCCTGCTTTCGCGCAACGACAGCGGGGCGTTCCTTTTGCACTGGGGTTTTGCCTCACTGGTTCTTATTCTTTTGATTAGCATCGATCTCATGGGCAGCACCCCGGTGTACAAAAGCGGACTGCACGAAGACCGCTTCCTGCGAATCACCCTGGAGCGGGGAAAATGCCGGGGCGCCGCTTTTTGCGAACAGGTTTGTCCGCGAAATTGCTACCAGGTGGACCATCGGCAGCACAAAGCGACCATTCCCCGTGCCGACTACTGCGTCCAGTGTGGTGCCTGCATCGTGCAGTGCCCCTTCGATGCCCTCTTCTTCCGCAGCCCTTCCGGGGAAGTGCTGCCACCGGAAATCATTCGCAAATTCAAATTAAACCTGCTGGGAAAACGATTGGTAAAACAGGCATAAATTGGAAGGAAAAGTTAAATGAAACTGGGACAGGTATTTATTGTTTTGTCAATTCTCTGGGGAATCTCCGAGATCATCTTCGGACGAATGAAATATTCCGCCAGCGAAACCGCTTCGCAGCACGACCGACGCTCATTGCGCATTCTTTGGATAACCATCAGCCTTTCCGTTGCCGCGGGTGTGTACACGGGACTCCACGGAATCGGCTACCTTCCCCAGATTCGAGCCTTCGCGCTGCCGCTGGGAATTGTACTCATTCTAACAGGATTGATTATCCGCTGGACGGCGGTATTTACCCTGCGTCACTACTTTACCAGCAATGTGGACATTCTACCGGAACATCGGCTGGTACAGCACGGGATCTACGGAGTCATTCGCCATCCCGCCTATGCCGGTGCACTGCTTTCTTTTCTGGGACTGGGCATCGCTTTTGGCAGCTGGGTAAGTCTGCTGGTGATTTTTCTACCGATCACTGCGGCTTTTCTAAACCGCATTCGAGTGGAAGAAACGGCGCTGCGGGAAGCGTTCGGGGAGCAGTACCGGGAATATTGCCGGAAAACCCGGAAGTTAATCCCGGGAGTGTATTGAACAATTCACTCTGAAAATTGCCCGGCATTTTGCAAGTACAGAACAATCAATAAACCAATATTTCGCAACAAAAAAAATCATTCTTTCATTTTATTGGTAGGTAAAGTATAATATTTTAGCCACTCATAAACTTACGGGAGCCGTATCACTCCCAGCCATCCCAGCAGCTTAATCACTGGATAAACCGGATCCACCTCCCACCAGCGGTATGCTAAAGTAGGTGAATCGGGAAATTGGTGGTGGTTGTTCTGGTACAGCTCACCCAGGAGCAACAAATCCATCGGCAGGGTGTTTCGGGATTTATCGGGCAAATCGAAATTGCGGTAGCCATACTTGTGACCCGCCCAATTGACAATGGCTCCCTGTACTGGTCCCATGAGGTAGTGAATGGGTAGCAGCAGAAACATCCACCAGGCGGTGGCAAATTTGATGTAGTACAGGGTATAGAGTACCGCCCAGCTCCCCCGGACGTACCACTTATCATAAAATTTCTCAAATGCTTCCCAGTTGGGTACATCCTTCTCAAAATCCGGTCCGGGGGAAAATTCGCGGTTTAAAATGGAGCTGTAGATCTTCTTGGTGTGCCACATCATGCCAAAAACGGTTCTGAAGAAATGAGGTGAGTGCGGGTCGTCTTTCGTATCGCTGTATTCATGATGCATGCGGTGCATGATGGCATACGCCCGGGCGCTCAAAGTGGAGGAACCCTGGGTAATAAAAGTGAAGATGTAAAAAAACTTCTCCATGAACGGCGAAAGCCGGAATTGCTGGTGCGCACCGTAACGGTGCAGGAAAAATGTCTGGGAAAACAGGGACAGATACCAGTGCAGGACGAAAAATATGGCGATTTCCATACTTATTCACCTCGATTGTGTCTAATGTGTTTCAACATTAGAGTTCAATCTACTTCCCTCGCGAAGTAAAAAAACAGGTTCAAGAGTTGATTCGAAAATAATAAATCATTGGGTGGTTTTCAATACTAAGTTATTATGACCATTAAGAAGAGATTTTTACAAAAATAATTTAACCGCCAAGACGCCAGAGACGCGAGGAGAATCCAATAATTAAATTTGAAAATAAAACTGAAATAACTGGAAAATATTTTATTTTTTAATCTTCTAATTTCAACCCTTCGCGTCTTAGCATCCTGTTAGTTAATTTTTCAAATTTCTCCGAATTACCCTTGCATTTCCTCCTTCATCCTGTTAAATTATAGTGTACATATGTTCATCTTGTTTGTTAAATAAATTGCCGCGGTCAGCAGCATGGTAAAGGGAAGCGAAACCGACCACGCGTGGCGTGGTTCCCTTATTTCCATTGCCGGCAATCGCCCGGGAAACCTCCCAACGGAGCGAAGAGCAACTACACAAAGCGAGGGGTATTTGTGAAATCGGATAATCAACCTACGCGCCTCATCGCCCACATCGACGCCGATGCCTTCTTTGCCTCGGTGGAGCAGGGATTCAATCCCCTGCTGCGGGGCAAGCCGGTGATTGTGGGCGGCAGGGAGAATCAGCGCGGGGTGGTGCACACCGCCAGTTACGAAGCCCGCGCCCGTGGGGTGCGTACCGGAATGCCCCTGGTGCAGGCCAAACGCATCTGCCCGGAAGCGGTTTTCCTGAAAGGCAATTTCCAGCACTACCAGGCGGCTTCGCTGGTGCTGCAGGAAATTTACCTGCGCTACACCCCGGTGGTAGAGTTCACCTCCCTGGACGACGCCTACCTGGACCTGACCGGTACCATGCATCTGCACCCTGAGCCGGAGCAGCTTGCCCGGGACATTCAGCAGGAAGTAGAACGCCAGCTTCACATTGGCGTTTCCATTGGGCTGGCAACCAACAAAGTGGTGGCTCGCATTGCATCCGGGCTAAAGAGACCCCGCGGGATTGTGTACGTCCCTCCGGGAACGGAACGCCAGTTCCTGGCGCCCCTGCCGGTGGACGAGTTACCGGGAGTCGGCCGGGTGGCCAAAGAGAAACTAATCGATCTGGGCGTCCTCACAATCGGACAATTAGCCGCCCTACCCCAACCCCTGCTACTGGACCTCTTTGGCCTTAACGGACGTAAAATATGGAACCTGGCCAACGGCATTGATCCCCGGGAAGTAAAGCCGCGCATTTTGCCAAAGCAGATTAGCCGGGAGACCACTTTTGAAGAAGACACCACCGAACGCGAAGTTGTCATGGCCACTCTCCAATACCTTACCGAACGGATCGCCGCGAAATTGCGCAAAGACGGCTTACTGTGCCGGCGAGTAGGCGTAAAGATCCGTTACTCCGATTTCACCCAGCACAACCTGGGACAGACACTTTCATCCCCCACCGACAACGCCGGTGAACTCTTCGAAACTGTGGAACGCCTGGTGACTCGTTTGAATTTCCGGCGACTGCGCATCCGCCATGTGGGCGTCCAGGTCAGCCAGATGGAGTGGCGCAACCTGCAATTGCAGCTCTTCAACGAAGAGCACCGCCAGGAACTATTGGACACCGCCATCGACGAAATCCGGCAGAAATACGGTTTCATGGCCATTCTGCCAGCCGATACCCTGGAATTGCGCAAAAAATACCGCATTGAAAAGAGCGGCTACGTGCTCCATTCTCCGGCACTGACACGGTAAACAGCCGAAAGCCGTCTTTCTGAAAACACCTTTCTTGCAACGGACAGTCGTGCCGTTCAATCACTTTTCAATAATAAAAAATAGGGGATTAAAACAGCGGGAAACTTGAAAAAAGAGATTTTCCAAACGGAGTTCCATTGCCAAGGCAATGCGCGTTGTTAAAATTGATGAGGTGGAACTGGATTTTGCTCGGAAAATAACCTATTTTATAAAAATGAAAACTAAAAAAGAGAGAAACCATTTGTAATGAAGAACATTCTATGTGTACCCTTTCTCATTTTTCTCCTTCTTTTTCTGGCAGGACACGGTCAGCCACAGACCCCGACCGACGATTCTTTTGACTATCCCCGCATCGTCTGGAAAGGCCAAATCAGTACTCGCAAAGATATTATTAAAAACCCCTCTTTCTTTTCCCGCTTAAAAAATTTATTCACTGGCGGATCCGATCAAATATTTGTCCGCCCACTTTCGCTGATGGAGGACCGGGAAGGGAAACTCTGGGTAACGGATCCTGGTCACCCCTGTATTGTTAAAATCGACACGGCGGCGGGTGATATCACCCACTTATATGCCAAAGACGATTTTTCTTTTATCTCTCCGGTCGGAATTTGCGAAGGACCGGACTCAAAGATTTACATTACGGATTCGGGGCTGAATCAAATTATTGTTCTGGATAAACGCAGTAAAAAATTCTCGTTTCTGAACGACAGCCTGAAGTTATCCCGGCCAACTGGAATCGTTTATTTAAGTAATAACAAAGAGATATGGGTGGTAGAAACAACCGCTCACCACATTACGGTTTTAGACACAAATGGCCAGATTATTCGCATTATTGGGAAGAGAGGCCTCCAAAAAGGCGAGTTTAATTTCCCGACCTTCATCCATGTGGACAAAAATGGCATAGTTTATGTAGTAGATTCTATGAACTTCCGAGTGCAGATGTTTAAACGCACCGGGGAATGGCTGTCGATGTTTGGAGAAGCAGGAGATGCAACGGGATTTTTAGCCAGACCCAAAGGTATTGCAACGGATTCGGAGGGACATATTTATCTGGTAGATGGTTTGTTTAATGCCGTGCAACTATTTTCAAAAGATGGGAAATTTCTGTATTACTTTGGAGAAAATGGTCACGGTGAACAGCAATTTTGGCTACCGGTAGGGATTTTTATCGATACTGAAAATAAAATTTTTATTGCCGATTCTTATAATGCGCGTTTACAGATCTTTGAATTTGTACAGGGAGGTATCCGTGAATAAAACTATTTCCTGGTGTTGGGTGCTACTGATCGCTTTACTTCCCTGGCTGAGCAGTCAGAGCCAATCAATTGTGAATACCGTGCACAACTTATCGGTGAGTGGCCCGGGGAGTATAAAAGCCGAAAGCGAAACCGAGATTTGTATCTTTTGCCATACCCCTCACTCTAAAAGCCCGCGTCAGCCCCTCTGGAACCGACCGGATCCGGGTAGTTATTACACATTATACAACAGCTCCACTTTACAGGCGAACATAGGACAGCCCGACGGTGCCTCGGTGCTGTGCCTGTCCTGCCACGACGGAACCATCGCTCTGGGCAATGTATTAAGTCGCAGCACGCCAATCACCTTTGCCGGGGGAGTAACAACCATGCCTCCGGGAAATACGAATTTAACCACCGACCTTTCCGACGACCATCCGATATCATTCCTTTACGATGCCGCTCTGGCGGCCTCGGATGGCGAATTGGTCAACCCCACTTCCCTAACCGGACCGGTGACTTTAGAAAACGAACGTCTACAATGTACCTCCTGCCACGATCCGCATCACGATATTTACGGAAACTTCCTGGTTGTTTCTTCTAAAAATTCCGAACTATGTTTGTATTGCCATCAAAAAAATTATTGGAATGGGAGCAGCCACAAGCTTTCGGGAGCCACCTGGAACGGTGCCGGGAACGACCCCTGGTTTCACACCTCTTACAATACTGTTTCCGAAAACGCTTGTGAAAATTGCCATAACCCGCACAACGCCGATGGACATCAGCGACTTTTAAATTACCAGGAAGAGGAGCAAAATTGCCTGAATTGCCATAACGGTAACGTGGCGTCAACCGATATTCAATCTCAAATCAGCAAACCTTACCGCCACGATGTAACCGCTTATAATCAGATCCATGATCCTCAAGAAGACGCGCTGGTGGCGGTACGTCATGTGGAGTGCGAAGATTGCCACAACCCCCATGCCGTTAAAGAATCCGGAGCATCTCCTCCCAACGCCAATGGTTACCTACTCGGTGTAAAAGGAATCGATACCAATGGAAATCCGGTGGCGACAATCCAGTACCAATATGAATTGTGCTACCGCTGTCATTCAGACAATACCGATAAACCTTCCAGTCAGACCCAGCGGCAGATTGAACAGGACAACGTGCGCCTGGAATTCGATCTCAGCAATCCTTCTTATCATCCCATTGAGGGACCAGGCGCCAATAACAATGTTCCCAGTCTAATCTCTCCGCTTACCGAATCAAGTCTGATTTATTGTACGGACTGTCATGCCTGCAACGACTCCGGTTCCCCGCGTGGTCCGCACGGTTCAATCTATCCCCGTCTTCTCAACTATCGCCACGAAACGGCGGATAACACCCCGGAATCCT
>JAJRXE010000498.1 GCA_024276455.1 Calditrichota bacterium | reverse complement strand
AGTATCACGAGGGATTCCTGCACACCAGCTGTCCTAAGTGCGGCAAACCCGCCCTGCGGGAGGTGGATACCATGGACACCTTTGTGGATTCCTCCTGGTATTTCCTGCGCTATTTCACTCCCCACCTAGACAGTGCCCCGTTCGACCAAGAAATCGTCAACAAATGGTGTCCGGTGGACATGTACGTGGGTGGGGCCGATCACGCCACCATGCACCTGCTGTACGCTCGCTTTGTGAACATGGTGCTGCACGATCTGGGGCATATTAACTTCGACGAGCCGTTCCAGGCGCTGCGCCACCAGGGCGTCATTAAGGGGCCGGACGGTCAGAAAATGTCCAAGTCCCGGGGCAATGTGGTAAATCCGGAAATCTACCTGGAAAAATACGGCTCGGACGTGATGCGTTGCTACCTGATGTTCGGTTTCGATTATGCCGAGGGCGGTCCCTGGGACGATTCCGGAATTGCCTCCATGCACCGGTTTCTGAATCGGGTATGGCGGATTTTTGAGAAAAATCTCTGGGTCTTCAAAGAGGGGAATGCTAATAAAGCGTTTGGGGAAGCGGAAAAAAACCTCAACAAGGTGCTGCACCGTTCTATTAAAGGCGCCACCGAAGACACCGAGCGGTTGCATTTCAACACCGCGCTGAGTCGTATCATGGAGCTGGTGAACGCCCTCTACAAGTACACCGGCGAGCGGCCGGGGGAGGAGATCAACGCCGAATTTCTGCGCTCCGTGCTGGAGAAATTGAACATCCTGCTTGCTCCCTTCGCCCCCCATCTGGCGGAAGAGCTGTGGGAAATGGTGGGAAATCCCTACAGCATTTTCGACCAAAAGTGGCCTTCATTCGATCCGGCCGTGTTGGAAGAAGAGGTAATCAACTACGGGATTCTGGTAAACGGGAAAGTACGAGCCCAGATGCAGGTGCCGCGGGACACCGATCCCAAGGAGATCGAGAAAATGGCCCTGCAGACCGGGCGCATTCCGGAAATCCTGAAAGGCAAGACGGTGCGCAAGGTCATTGTAGTGCCCGGCCGGGTGGTGAATATCGTGGCAAACTGAACTTTACCCACGAATCACTCGAATTGGTGCGAATAAATTTTTGAAGAATCGGGAGTTGGAAGAAATATTCATTTTGTTGGTTTTACGGCCTGGTGGAAAAGAGAATTTGAACGAAATAAGTTGAGATGAGATGGACGTGACACATGCCCTTCAGCGACCCCCGGCATCGGATTGGATTAATCTGATCCTGCTGTTCGGGGGGATTTTTGTTTTTTTGGCGGTGGCCGAATTGTTGCGCCGCTGGTTGCGCTGGCCGCAGGACGCCACCCGGAAAATCGTTCATATTGCCGTGGGGCTGCTCATGCTTCTGACGCCCCTTCTTTTGCAAACTTCCCTACCCCTGTTGGCCATGGCCTTCTTTTTCACCCTCTTTAATTTCCTGACCCTGCGCTTCAACCTCTTGCCCGGGATGAACAACGATCCGGGAAATTACGGCACGGTTTACTACCCGTTGTCATTCTTTTTACTGGTACTGTTGTTCTGGGGAAAGTACAAGGTCATCATCCTGGCTTCCATGATGGTGCTGGCGCTGGGTGACGCGGCGGCGGCCATTGTGGGTGGAGCGGTAGCGCATCCCCACACCTACGTGTTGGTGCGGGACCAAAAATCCCGCGAGGGCTCCCTGGCCATGTTGGTCGTGAGCGCCCTGTCGGTGTTGGTCACCCTCTGGTTTTTCCCTTCCGAAGTAGGAAACGCCCTTCATCATCCCTTTGCCCTGCTCTGGATAGCCGTATTAACAGCTATTGTGGCCACCGCGGCCGAGGCGCTGGGACACCGCGGAAACGACAATCTGACCACCCCGCTGCTTTCCGCCGTGGTGCTGTATTTCCTGCTGAACGGCTCCCGGGCGGAGCTGGTTCAATTGACCGTCGGGATGCTGTTGGGCGGCTTGGTGGCATATTTTTCCTACCGGGCGAAGTTCCTTTCCGCCAGTGGTGCGGTGACGACCTTTTTATTGGCGGTGTTTCTGTTCGGATTTGGTGGCTGGGCCTGGGCGGTACCCATTCTGGCTTTCTTCTTCCTCTCCAGTCTCCTTTCCAAAATGGGGAAACAGAAAAAAGCACGCTACGATTTGATTTTTGAGAAAGGCAGCCAGCGCGACCATGTGCAGGTGCTGGCCAATGGAGGACTGGCGGGATTTTTTATGATCCTCCACGTGTTTTACCCGGCTTCGGAAGTTTATCTGTTTTACCTGGCGGCGCTGGCAGCTGCCACGGCGGACACCTGGGCAACCGAAATCGGCGTTCTGGTTGGACAGCAACCGCGGTTGATTTCCACCTTCCGCCGGGTGCCTTCCGGGACTTCCGGTGGGGTTACAATTGCCGGTCTGGCGGGAGCGGCTGTGGGGGCGGCGATTCTGGCGCTCAGCGGATTGGGATTTCTGGACGGATCGCTGCAAATAAGCGCCGATAAAATTCTGCTCATTGTCGCGGGCAGCGGACTTTTGGGAAGCATCGTGGACAGTTACCTGGGCGCTCTGGTGCAGGTGCAGT
>JAJRXE010000497.1 GCA_024276455.1 Calditrichota bacterium | reverse complement strand
GTCGTGATTTCCGGCAATCAGAAAAACCGGAATGTTTGCCTGCTGGAGCCGTTGGAAAAGGGAGCGGACTTTTTCCACCAAGGAGGGTTCCGGGTTCGGCGAATCGAACAGGTCGCCGGCAATCAACACAACGTCCAGCGACCATTCGTTTTTCAGACACGCTTCCAGAACCTCCTGAAAAGTCTGAAAAAGTTCATTTTTGCGACGCAGTTGTTTTTCCGCGGGCAGGAATTGATGCATCTTTCCCAGGTGCAGATCCGCCAAATGTAAGATACTCACCGGTGGCATGAACAACCCCGTTTGCAATCCACTTGGTTCATTGGCAAAGTTAATTCCCGGTCAGGAAAGAAACAAAAGATAGGTAAAAAAATTAGCGGAAAAGCGCTTTTATGCTGCCCCAGGTACGGGTCATGCTGCTGATGATTGGAGACGCCCAGACCACCTGCTCGGAATAGGAATAATTACCGCTGACCTCCACAATTTTCAAGCGGTAATAATAAGAGATTCCATTGATTTTGCCCAATTTCGAATCGACAAACTCGTATTTGTAACCGGCCCCTCGGGCTTCCACTTCGCCGATGGGAAAGAAATTTTTCTCATCAGTCGAGCGCTCGATCACAAATTTGCGAACATTCTCTTCGTGGGAAGTTTTCCAGACAATCACAATGCGATTGTTTTGTGCCTGGGCACTGAATTCAATAATGTCCGCCCCGGCATACAGAATACCGGTAAAAACAATGAGCAGGAAAATGTAAAGAAGTCTTCTCATTTTGTACTTATTTTTATCCATTCTAATTTAAGAATTTTCTCGCAAATGTCAAGCATAATGTGGCAATTTTCTCATCGGAATATTTCGAAAATGGTCCCCGCCGCTTGCCCCCTTCTTAAAAAGAATACCCCAGAGACAGATAAATCAGGGGTTCGTTATGGGTAACCTTGCCGTACCCCAGGATCAAAGGACCTAAGATGGTATCGGCGCTAATCTGAAAGCCAAAAGCGGTTAAAAAATCGGAACGCTGAATTAATTCTTCCGACGTTTTCCACATGGCCCCAATGTGGAAACCGCCGGTCAGATATATATCAATCGGCCTTTTCCAGGGAATCTTAAATCGCAATTCATTTCCGAATTTGAGGAACTGCCGCCCTAACATTTCGCGCTCGTACAGACCGGGAAAGTCTCCCAACCCACCAAATTGGAAAAATTCCGAGAAAGGCAAAGTTAAATCGGAGCTGCCACCCGCCGCCGTAATGTGGTAATTGAAATAAGAAGACAACGGGTAGTAACCTTCCAGGGAAATATGAAAACGGGTGAACCCCTCGCTGCCCCCCAGTAACCGCTTGCTGCCGGTTTCCCAGTACCAGCGATTGTTAATGCCTGTGTCCGGAAAGGGGAGTTTGTCGCGTTTGTCTACCACCGAGCGCACTGTAAAAGAGCGAACTCCGTAGCGGTCCCGATAGGGGAAATCGCTCAATTCGGAGTACACATTAACTCCATCGAGGCGAAATTCCATCGAAATAGAACCCAATCGCTCGATTTGCTGCCCCACCACAAAGCGGAATCCGCGCCGAATGGTCAAATAATCTCCTACATAATCCAGACTCTGAAAGTAACGGTCCCAGCGCTCCCGGTAATAGAAAGAAAGGTGGTACGTTAAATAGGTATTTAAAAAGCGAACCGAGAACATATGAAATTCGGCGCTGCGGGCCAAATCTCCGATGGTACCGAACAGGGAAATTTTAATCAGACGGCCTAAAAAGTTTTCCTCGGCAAATTCCAGAAGCGCTTTGCTTTTTCGCTCCACCGAAGCGTTTAGTCCCAGCCGCATCAAAACGTGGTGTTTCTCTTTCACTTTAATGATGAGCACATTCCCGTTCGGCTGTTCTTCTACATTCAGCGTTACCTTGCTAAATAGTCCTGTACTGTAAATGTTCCGGATGCCCTGTTGCGCCAGCGAAGCCCGAAAGTAATCTCCCACTTTCAAAGGGAATTCCCGCAAAATAATGTAGTCCCTGGTGTTGCGGTTTCCCAGAATTTTGATCCGGGAAATTTTCCCCTCATTCAGATGAATGGTGAGCTTGTGGGCGGAGGAATCGTAAGCGATTTTCGTAATGCGGGTTAAAACGTACCCTTTCTGGTAATAGGTGTTTAACACTCCATCCAGACAATTGAACAGCTGCTTCAGTGGCAGGGTACCGGGTAGGTCCAGCGTCATAAAACTACCGAGTAGAGAATCCGACAGGATTTTGTTCCCGGTGAAGGAAATTTGTTGCACGTAGGGGTTTTCTGTTAATTGAAACACCACCTCGTACCCGGCTGGATTTCCCTGCAAGACTACCCGGGCATCGGCCAACAGGCCGGTATTCAAAAGGCGTCGCAAATCTTCGTAAAGATCATACAGATAGAGACTTCTTCCCTTCTCGGTTCGCAAAGAAGAAAAAAGGGAATCGAGGTTAAGGCGCTGCAGACCCACCATGCGAATGGCCGCCACTCTCCCCAAATAGTCGTTATCTCCCCACAAATGTTTCTTTTTTTGTTGAATTTTTTGCTTAATTTGGGCAATCTGCTGTTTAGCCGCTTGATACCCGGCTTCAATCAACGAATCCATTCGGGAGAAATCGCCCGCACCGTGTCGGCCCAATTGGGGAGCGATTAAAATATCGGCCAGCTTGCGGTTCTGAGCAGTGGGTTCCTTCATCATGATGGTGGTGACCTGATCGGCCAGTTGCCAGGGAAGCCTGATTTGGTCTTTGGTGCGCAAAGGCGAGGTCACGTCCACCGCAATCACCAGATCGGCTCCATTTTCCAGCGCCACATCTACCGGAAGATTGTCCCGAATTCCTCCGTCCACCAGCCACATTCCATTCCACTCCACCGGAGCAAAAAGTAGGGGGACCGAGATGCTGGCACTAATGGCTTCGGCCAGATCACCGGATTTCAACACCACTCTTTGGCCGCTTAGCAAATCGGTTGCCACCGCCCGAAAGGGAATTTTCAGATTGTCGAAATCATTCCCGGCCTGAAAACTGGACTTCAGCAACAGGGAGTAGAGCACGTTCAAAATCCGCTGCCCCTGACTAATGGAGTAAGGAATGGTGGGCACTCCCTTCTCCAGGCGGAGTTCCAGAATATGGCGGCGAGGGACGGATTTTTGAGACCAGAACAAATTCGGACGGCTGGTTTCATCGGTGTAAATTTTCCCCCAATCAATCCGTTTCATGATTCGCTCCATGGCCGCCACGGAGTAACCGGACGCGTAGAATCCCCCGGTAACGCTTCCCATACTGCATCCCACAATCAAATTAATCGGAATGTGGGCTTCTTCCAGCGCTTTCAACACGCCAATATGGGCCAAGCCGCGGGCACCGCCACCGCTGAGCACCAGAGCAACTTTTAACTCTCTGGGGCGGGAATATTCTAAATTTTCCAGGGGGAAGGGAGATTTGTGATCGACCGGGAAACGGACCACCAGATCGAAATCGTTGTTCTGGGCCTGAATCACCGGAGGGTTCAGCAAAAAAAGAACAAAGGACAAGACCGTAAAAAAAGTACCCACTGTTTTTCCCAGAGACAGGTCAAACACCGTGTTTTGGTTTGCTTTGTTTCCTCGCATGGACGTTTTTCCCGTTAATCACTTCAATTCCAGACTTCGCTACTGCACTCCCTCGAGCCTGCGTCCCAGGATTTCAAAATATTTCTTAATTAATTCCCGGTACTCCAGCGAATAGCCTTCGTCCAGGGCTTCCATCAGGGCTTTGCGAATTAAATCTTCCCGCTGCAACAACTCTTTTTTCAATTCCGGTGGCGATTTTGCTACCACCGATTTTTCCCGTTCGGCCTGCCGTTTTTTGGAATACTCTTTTTCCCGGATAGATTTCTGGGCGTCCAGCAGGCGGGACAGAATCTCCTCCTGCCGCTCGATTACCTTCCGGTCGAGTTGGCGCGCTTTTAATTCCTGCACCACCTCTTCCATTTTTTGCCCCAGCTCTCCCAGGCGTCCCAACACATCCCGTCGTTCTCCCATTTGTTTATTGAGCTGTTCCAGCGATTGGCGAATCATTTCCTGCTGAGCCGCCAGGCGGGCCAGATCGTCCGGGCTCAACTTCAAGCGTCCGGATTGGCTCTGTTGAAAGAGATTCATGGTATTCTGATTTAATTGTCCCTGCTGTCCGGCCATTTGCTGAAGCTGCTTCATAAACTCCTGGAAGCCGGTAGCCGAAGCGGCCTGCGTCATTTTGTTCAAGGCACCCTCCATGGAGAGAATAGCGGCGTTCAGACCCGCCATGGCCTCCTGCTGAGCGCGGGCGGCATTATTGGTCATCCGCTCCTCCAGATTAGCTACCGCCCGGGACATCTGCTCCATCACATGGGCCATAATCTGATTCATCTGGGGTGAAATGAAAAATGACTTCTTGCCAATCTCAATTAATTGATTAATGATTTGTCGATTGGCCTCGTAAAGCTGCGCTTGCTGACGGGCGATTTCGTTTAACTGGGCCGAGGCTCGCCCCAGATTGCGGGTCCGCCGGTACAAATTCTCCTGACGGAAAGAGGTGTCCAGCATGTCCTGAATGGCCTTTTGCATGGCTTCGGCCAGCTGGGCCTTTTGTTCGTTTGTAAAAGCCTGCTGTGCCTTTTGCAACAGGGACTGTAATTCTTTCATTTTCGATTGAATCTGATCGCCTTTGTTCTGAGCTCCCGACTGATCCCCGGCCATCATGGCCCCCTGCATCTGTTGCATGCTCTCCGGAATTTGCGATTGCCGGGCAAATTCCTGAGCCTGTGCCAGTTCCTGCTGCCGCTGCTGCAACAACTCCTGATAGGTTTGCTGGGTCTCTTCAATCTGTTTTTCGAGGTAATTAAATTCTTCCTGCAGGTTTTTTTCCCGTTCAGCCAGCCGTTTCATCTGGGGTTCTGGCAAAGAGTCCCGGGCTAATTCCCGGTTAATTTTCTCCTGTTCCTGGGCTAATTTTTCCGCCATCTGAGTCAACTGGTCGAACTTTTGTTCCAGCTGGACCCGCTTAAACAACTCATAGGTGCGCTCGACATTTTTCTCAAACATTTCCACCGAGAATTGCAGCTGCTCCATCGCTTTTTGGATCTGTTTGGGATCGGCTTTCTCCAGCGCCTCCTGCAGCTTGCGCATGGCCTCCTTCAATTCGGGGGTCGCCAGCTCTTCGAACATCCTGGTCAGCTCAAAGTACTTCTCCAGTGTCTCCGGACTCAGCATCTTACGATCGTCCAGACGATTAATCACTTCTTCCAAGTCTTTCTTAATTTCTTCTAATTTCTCCAGCACTTCCTTCTGTTTTTCCAGCTGCTTTTTAATTTCCTCTTTGCGTTCCCAATCCATTTGCTCATCGCGCTTCAACTGGCGATTGATTTCTTCCAGTTTCTCGCGCAATTCTCTGGTCTGTTTAATCTGATCTTCCATTTCCTGCAGACCCTTTTCCTGAGCCGCCTCCGCTTCGGCCAATACATCCAACAAGGAGGGCAACCGAATGGTGAACACCGCTGTCCGGTAAGGTTTGGGCCCGCTAACCCGATCGTTGTCCCACACTTCCACAAAATATTGAATGTAATCGTCCGGCACGAGGTAAAAAGGGGTCAAATTCCAGACGGATTGATGGTAAGCTTTTCCCCGTTCCAGCATTTTGTAAGGAAGGGAAATTTCGAAGCGATTGGTATCGCCGGTGGAGCCCTGCCGAATCACCATCCCCCGAACCGCCAATTTCGAAAAGCCGTAATCGTCCTGTAAAATCACAAAAAGGGGAATTTCCAGACTATCGGTCAGATCAAGGTCTTCTCCGGGTTGTTTGATTTCCGCATAGGGGTATTCGTCCGGCAGGGGATAGATACTGTACTCAATGGGGTCGCCATTGGGAATGTTTTCCTCGTCGGTTACGAGAATTTTGTACTGCAGGGCACGCAAAATCCGCAATTCGCCTTTTGCCCGATTTCCCCGAACAGTCAACGGTATTTCGCTGGAATCGCTGAGCATCAGGCGGGCGGAAGTGAGTTGTTTGTTGCATTCAACTTGAATAATCGCCCGCGACCCTTTCAGAGCAGCAATTTCTCCCTCGTTGGGCGACAGAAGCCGTGGTTTCCGACCGCTGTACGCCGGAGGGATTATTTTAACCTGTAAATTACGAATGACCGGACGTTCTCGCAAGGTAACCCGCCCCCAGCCTGACTGGACAAACTTTTCCCGGTAACTGGGCAACTCCAACTCCGCCCGGAAGCAATACTCAAACGGTTTTACCACGTGCTTCATCTGGAAACGGAACTCGTTGCCGGTTGGCGAGGGCAACAATATTTTTTCAACCCTCGTTTTCTGCCCCACTTTTTCCGGCGAGGCAACTTCCCGGATCAACAAATAAATTCGTTCCGGTTTCATCCCCCGGTAAGCCCCTTCCAGCACGACCGGATCATTTTTCAACACCGCCCGATCGCCACTTTTATTTACCAATTGAAGCGGCAGAGGCATTTTGAAATCCTTCCAGGGAATCAAAGAGCGTTTCAGCGCCAGGGTCAGGGGGCCCGGAAAGAAAACGTACAGGACCAACCAGGCCCCCAGCAGAGCACCGGCAATTTTCAGGCGAGGCGACAGGGTGCTAAAATTAGCCGGCACCTTAAACTCAATGTCCCGCAATTCTTCGGTTAACTGCGCTACCGCCAGATGGGTCAATTTCTCCGAAGCGCTGCTGGCATATCCGTCCGAAAGCTGAAGCAAGTTAATGAGTCGATCGCTCACCTGCGGGTATTGCTCCCCAATTCGCTTGGCCGCCAAAAACAGTTGGCGATTCGTGGGGGCAAAAATGGCTTGCAACAGAGGTTTAATCTTAACCCAGGTAAATCCGGCCATCCAGACAAACAGCCCCAGGTAAAATGTCCAGCGCAGCCAGGCGGGGAGTTCGAACAAAAGATTGAGCACGAGGAAAACGCTGAAAATCAGGAGAGCGTACTCCAGAAATTGAACCGTGAGTTCGCCGATGGTTCGCCAGGATTCTCGCCGCAAATAGCGTCGAACTTGCTCTTTAAAATCGAGATGAATTTTCGTTTTCATTGACTTTGTTTTGTCCCGATAAGTGCCCAGACCAAAATATTGGTGCCCATTCGCAGGGCGGCTTGCCTTAGTTCCGGCGGATCGCCGTGAATTTCCGGGTCTTCACACCCGTCGCTAATATCGGTATTAAAGGAATAAAAAGCGACCATTTTCCCCTGGTAAAACAAACCGTAGCCGTGGGGCGGTCCACCGGCATGCTTGTGAATTTTGGGCAAACCATTGGGAAACTGGAAAACGATATGGTAAATGGGGTGCGAAAACGGCAACTCCACCCAATCGGACTCAGGGAAAATCCGTTTCATCTCGCGCCGAAACGCCGGGTCCATGCCGTAGTCGTCGTCTGCCCACAGGAACCCTCCACTGGTTAAGTAGCGCCGCAAATGGGCAATCTCCTCTTCCGTGAATTTCACATTCCCGTGTCCGGCCAGGTACACAATCGGATATTTGAACAGTTCCTTTTCCCCGGGATGCACCGTCACCTCTCGCGGGGCGGTCTCGATCTCCAGATGCTCCCGCATGAAACGAAAGAGATTAACGAAGGTGGTGCGGTTTCCGTACCAGTCGCCGCCGCCGCCGTACTTAATGCGCCCCACGGTCAGGGGTTCCTGCGCCCTTACTCCAGGAACAATCGAAACCACTACCGTTAGAATCAATCCGAATAGACTAAACACATGCTGCTTTTCCGAGAATATCCTCTTCATGCTCGCCCGATTTCTCTGTTTGGCAGATAAAATTTGTCCGGCTTAACAACCGGATACAAAATAAACGGTCAAAATCGCAAATAGTTCGCCAGGGAGTTTGTTCTTTTGTTCTTCAATCCTCCTCTGGCTTTGTCGCCAAATATTTAAAAATTAATAAGTTGGTGTTAAAAGTAAAAGCGTTTTTTCATCTATTTTCCCCTTTTGCCACGCCCCGGGAGCGATGCCTTTCTGGGCGGTCTTCCAACCGCCACTTTTTCCCCACCCGATTTAAACGGACATAAAAAAACGGTTCTCAAAAAAGCTGAGAACCGTTTTAAAAAAGCGATTTTTACAGGTAATTACAAAGCCAGCTTGGTAGCCAAAATAGCAATCATTACCACCGTACCCAGGGCTTTCACCGTTAAACCGCCCACACGCCCCAGAACTGCTCCGTAAGCCGCTGTCAACGATTCCTGCCAGGTCTTTCCCCGAATCAACTCGATGCTAAAGGAACCCAGAATGACTCCCAGGAATCCGCCGATGAGGGCACCCAAAACGGGACTCACGAAGAAGCCGCTGATTCCGCCGGCAATTCCGCCCAGGATTCCCACAATCACTGCCGAGCGGGAGGCGCCATACCGCCGGGCTCCAAAAGCAATGACCACATATTCCAAAAATTCAACCAGTAAAGCAATAAGAAGCAGGGTGATTAAAAACGAGAGGGAATATTGATGAAATCCGGTTACCAGCCCGTACCAAAAAGTATTTAAAACAATAATAAAATTTCCCGGAATACTAAAAAAATTACCAATAATGCTGAACCCTAAAATAGCAACAAACAAAATATTAAACACTTCCATTGTTTCCAATCTCCTAAACTAAAAATCAATCACCTTTCATTTGAGTTTGTAAGTATGTTAAGGCGAATTTTCGCCTGTTTTTCCGGCTATTCAGCCCCATTTTATTCAAGATTGCCCGAACGCCAAACCAACCTACTTTGGTAAACCCATATTGCTGAGTATTTAACAATTTATTGATTTTCCAGGCTCCCAAGTTGGGATTTTTTGCCACAATATCCTTAATTTTATCTTCAACCGATTTAAATTTCTGGGTTGGCTCAGTGCCCTGGGGGGGCATGGAAGCGGCACTACCGGGGGCCACCGGCTGTTGCTGGGCCGTCAGCGGTGGTTTGGAGATGGTTTCCGTTGGGGGAGCTCCCGCGGTAGCGGACACGCTGCCCTGGGAAAAACTCACTTGTTCTTTTTGCGCCGCCGCCGGGGTGGCTGCCGGAGCGGCCGGCCGTGCTTCACCTTCTTCAAATTTCCGAATCGCTTCCTCCACCGAATCGTAAACGTCCAGAATATGATGAAATTCCAGTAATTCAAAAATTTCGTAAACATCGGGAATCATGCGAACCAACTTCAAATCGCCACCATGTTCCCGAATGGATTTAATCTCGCTAATAAAAATACCCCAACCGGCCGAACTAATGTAATCCACATTCCCAAGGTCGATGATGATTTTATACCTGCCCTGTTTTAACAGGCTATTCAGCGCTCTTTCCACTTCCGAAGATGTGGTGGTATCAATAAATCCCCCAACTTTAATAATAGAGATCTGGTTTTGACTTCCGGCAACTTCGGTCGATACCTGAATGCCTTCCATTAGAGCCTCCGCTATTTCTCAAAAAAAATTAGTTTTCAATTTATGTATTTTAATACGATTTTGCAAATAGGTTAATTTCTTTTTAATCAGTATTGCTATTATTAAAATATTTTCGGCTATTTGTCACCGTCCTGAAGCGATTCTTCGATTTTTTCGGATTTTTTTTCAGAATTGCTTTGTTCTTCCGTTTCTCCCTTGTGATCATCGTCGTCGATCTTTGGTTTACTGGTAGCCGCCAGAATCTTCTCTTTTGGCTGTGACACTTTTACATCTTCTACCATCCCAAACGGTAAATCGACTTTCAGATGTTCTTCGGAGCGGAATCCCACCATCACTTCACCATCCAGCGTTAACAACGGGGTTCCCGGAGGTTTTAGACGCCGTTTCCCACCCTTCTTAATAAACATCTCGCGCATTTTCCGGGTATTCAACTTGGCCCGTTTCAACTCTTCGTAAATCAAGCTCGGTTTTACCTCCGTAAATCCGTATTTGGCCGTATTCAACTCTTTACAAATTCTCTCCGGACCGTACTCGGGATGCTCGCGAATAATATCGTACATTTTAGTTTTTACTTCGATGCTGAGATGCTTCATGCCAATGTTGGTGTAGCCGTGGAACATTTCCCGCAGTAACTCTTCTCCCCCTTCTTCCAGCACTTTTTTGTACCGGTAATAGGTGGAGGTCGAGATGCCGGCGTTTTTACAGGCATCTTTCACCGTGACATCACTGTTGTTGATTTCCTCAATCAAATCATGGATCATCTTCACCTTGACATCCACCGCCGCCATATTCTCCCGAATCGCCACCAGGGTGATATCGTCATTTTGTTCGTAGCCGCCGGTAAAATTCAATATGTCGTCCTTAATGCTTTTGACAAACTCCACCACATCCAGGTGACCGTATTTACGAATGGCGGCCAGGAACCTTTCTTCGCCGTAGAGCTCGCGTTTGGCGTTCATCGCTTCGGTGATTCCATCGGTGTAAACAATCAGAATGTCGTCCGGATGGAGGCGGATTTTATCGTATTTGATTTTTTCATCGAAGAGGCGAATATCCGGTAAGGTAATTCCAATGGGGAAACCGGAAGGATTTAAATAAAAAGTTTCTTTCGATTTTCCTCGATACAGGATCATGGGATTATGCCCGGCGCTGGCAAAAGAGACCATGCGTTCTTTCGAGTCGAGCACCACGTAAAACGCCGTTACAAACATCCCTTTTCGAATGTCGTCGGTTACAAACCGGTTTACCCGGGCCAGAACGTCGGCCGGATTCTTATTGCCGCGGGCTTCCAGGCGAAGGGCGGTCCGGATCATGGTCATCACCATGGAGCCGGGAACGCCTTTACCGGAAACGTCCGCCACACAAATACCAATGGTGTTGTCGTCCACATCCACAAAATCGAACAGATCGCCGCCCACTTCTTTGGCCGCCTGGTAATACGAAGCAATATCGTATCCCAGCACATGGGGGAAATCATCCGGGAGCAACATCTGTTGAATTTCCTGCGCAACCTGCAATTCGCGTTTAATGCGCTGCTGCTCAATCAGATTTTCCTGAGCGTCCCGGAATTTGGAGGTCATTTCGTTAAACGCCTGGGCAATTTCACCCAATTCATCACTGGAATCGATGTCCAGCTCATCCTCGTCAACGGTTCCCTGACCTACCTGCCGCACCCAATTGGCCAGTTTGTGGAAGGGGTCGGTAATCAGCGTAATGAGAACAAATGCCCCAATGTACCCCAGGATCAACACAATGACCAGGAACAAAATCAGGTTGAACCGCGCATGACTGATCCGATCTTCAATGTAACGCTTGTTAATCCAGATGTGGGCATATCCCAATGGTTGCGTTTCCCCACCGGTAATCACCAGCGGTGAAACAAAATCGTAAATCACACTGTCTTTATTGAACACATATTTGTGAAGCACCGTTTGATCGAGGGTGTCCACCACTTCATCGTGGGCAAACTCCAGCGGTTTGCCAATCAGATCGTGATTGACCGGATAGGTGGCCAGGGGCAAGCCCTGGACATCGGTAATTATGGACAGAGTGACCAGCTCTTTATTGCTCTCGGTAATGGATTTGGCATTTTCGAACAGGGTTAAGTCGCGCCCGTCGTACATGGGCTCCCAGGAAATCTTTGCCAGGTTCTTACTCAAGGCGTTCCCCAAGGAGAACACCTCTTTGGTATTATTTTCTCGCAATTGAGAATTAAAAATAATGAAAGAGGTAACCGCCAGCACGGTGATAATCGCGCAGGTAATCATGGTGTATTTGGTACGAAGGGTGAGCGATTCCCAGAACTGGATCAGCTTCGGTTGATCGTAGGAATCCCGCATTTTGGTGAGGCGTAACTCGTTCCCGCGACTGGTCACATTGTAACGAATATCATCCATGAGTTTGCGCATCATAAAGATGCCCAAACCACCCTTCTTGCCAATGGAGATGTATTTCTGCAAATCCGGGTTTTT
>JAJRXE010000496.1 GCA_024276455.1 Calditrichota bacterium | reverse complement strand
GGATGGTTGTCCTACGTTATTTTTAGTTCCTTAATTAACCGATTCAAATAGGTGCGTTGGATTTCCAGAATTCGGGCGGCCCGGGATTGATTGCCCCCGGTTTGCTGGAGAATACGGGCGATGTACTCCCGCTTAAACCGGTTTACTGCGGTTTGCAAGGGATTGGGGGCAAACAGCGCCTCTTCTCTGGAGATCGGAACCGCTTCACCTAAAAAGGGAAATTCTTTTTCGGTCAATTGCCGGCCGCTGCACAGCACCACGGCACGTTCTACGGCGTTGCGCAGCTCCCGAATGTTACCGGGCCAGGGGTACCGCAGAAGCTTCTCACGAACGGCGTCCGAGTAGGAAAGACCGGGTTTGTTTACCTCCCGGCGGAACCGCTCCAGAAAAAACTCCAGCAGTTCGGGGATGTCCTCTGGACGCTCCCGCAACGGCGGAATGTCCACCTGCACCACATTGATGCGATAGAACAAATCTTCCCGAAAACGCCCCGCCCGAATTTCCTGCGGCAAATCGCGGTTGGTCGCACAGACAATGCGCACATCGGTCCGCAGCGTCTGGGTGCCGCCTACCCGCTGGAATTCCCCGTATTCAATAAAATGGAGCAACTTGGCCTGCAACGGGAGGGGAAGCTCCCCGATTTCGTCTAAAAACAGAGTGCCACCTCGGGCCAATTCCACCCGTCCCTGCTTCCGGGAAATGGCACCGGTGAATGCCCCTTTTTCGTGCCCGAACAGATCGCTTTCCAGCAGCTGTTCGGAAAGGGTGGCACAATTGACGTAAACGAAAGGGAATTCCCGTCGGGGACTGTTCTGGTGAAGGTAGTAAGCCAGCAGATGCTTGCCGGTGCCGGTCTCGCCGGTGATTAACACGGTGGTATTTCCCGGAGCCACTGCTTTACACTGGCGGATGACTTCCTGCATTTTCTGGCTATGTCCAATCACCATCTGGCGCTGGTTCTCCCAATCCAGTTCCAGGATTTTCAACCGGGTGCTGCGCTGACGCTGGGCCTGTAATTTCTGCAGCTTCACCAGCAGGTGCTCCGGATCCACCGGTTTGGTCAAAAAATCCTCAGCGCCCTGCTTAATGGCCGTGACCGCTTCAGGAATGCTGCCGTAGCCGCTTAACAGAATGACGGTGGTCTCGGGAAGTTTCTCCCGAATTTCCGGTAGTAAATCCAGACCGCTGCCGTCAGGCAATTTTAAATCGAGCAGCACGAAGTCGGGCCAAAAATCCGGCAGGATTTCCCGTGCTCGGGTAAGGCAATCGGCCGTTTTAATTTCGTACTCGTGCTGGGCAAGCAGGGTCGCCATTTCCTGCGCCAGAATGGTGTCGTCATCAACGATGAGGATTCTGGAATTCATAAAGGCATCCTTTCTTAAAAATCTTTCTTAACCTGCCGGCAAGAACAAGAAAACAGTTGTTCCGTGCCCTGGACGGGAAGAAATCTCCACCTTGCCGTTTAGCAGCTCGGTGAATTGCTTGACAATATAAAGCCCCAGATGGAATCCCCGGGCGCTTTTTTTCTCCGCTTCCTTTTTGAACGGTTCAAACGCCTGTGCAATTTGCTCCGGGGTCATCCCCCCAGCCTGGTCTTCCACCCGAATTTCGACGGTTGGTTTACCCTGCGGCGAGGTGCGTTCGGCGGTGATGCGGATGCGCTTGCCTTCCGGCGAAAACTTTACCGCATTGTGAAGAATGTTCAAGAATATTTCTTGCAAGAAAACCGAATCACCGCGGACGGTCAACGTTTCCGGGATATGTTGTTCCACCGACAGCCTCTTGCGGATAATGGCTTCCTGTAGAATGTCCAGCACCTCCTGTATGGTTAGTTTGAGGTTGAGGGGCACCAGGCGTAACTGCAGTTGTCCTTTCTCGATGCTGGAAAAGGAGAGCAAACTTTGAATGAGATTTTGCAGCCGCAGCACCTGTTTTTGAATTTCCCGGGTAGAGTCCTGTAAATTGCCTTTACCGTTCGCCAGGGCGTATTGCAGGTTCTTCAGTTTCCAAAGGATGGTATTCAGGGGGGAGCGCAGGTCGTGGGCCACCTCGGCCACCAGCAGGCTTTTCCACTCGCTCATCTGCTGGGCTTTCTCCCGTTCCAGGGATTCCCGAAGGTATTCTTCCAGGTAGCGGATTTTTTCCAGCTGAGCCGCCGCCGCACTGGCCATTTGCCGGGCCAGGTCCAGATCTTCTTTCCAGAACCGGGTGCCGGCGCTCTTTTCGCCGATCAACCAACCAACTTCCGGATTGAGGGGGAGAAACAGCACAAAAGATTCCGGTAGCGGTGCCATCGGGAGCGACAGACCGGATTCAATTCGGGGGAGGTGAAGCGGACTGACAAAAATGGGTTCCTCTTTGGTGGGCGGTAAGGAATGGGCCCAGCGGAGGAAGTCTGCCTTACCCGGGTGTTCCTCCGGTAAAGGTAGG